>CAZLLL010000301.1:0-4895 GCA_964560255.1 uncultured Methylomonas sp. | reverse complement strand
AGCATTGCCTACCTGATATTCTCTTCTCCCTGAAATTTAAAGTAGATACACATTTCCCTTATGTCAAAAACATAGTGTGACTCATCAGCATAAATAATTAAAAAAATACTTGACAGCGAACTTGCCTGATTATTTTGATTTTTGGCAAGCTATCCACTCGTCGATAAATTCACACTTTATTTCTTTTATCGTTATAGTCATCACCAATGCCATAGGTATTGGCAGCAGTATCCCTACTATAAATATGCCTGTATTTTTTCCCTGTAATGCGCATCAATTCAGGGAATTATTTCGTCTCCAGGAGCAGAACACTCAGGAATGGTCACTTGAAATGAAACGACTGATTGAAAAAAGAATGAGGCATGTGGCGTACGGCCAAATAAAGAAGCAAAAAAATGGAAAGTACCATACAGAGAAAGACGTAAGAACGCGCACGGAATAAGTTGGGCACACCGCTACGCTGGCGCAGGATTTTTATTTGTATTCGAGACGTAGAAATAGACGGTCGGGGTAGAAAGGAAGCGCGCAACCTTAGTCATAGGCTTGGCTGTTTCAGCGTTTCCGCTTTACGTGCCCGTTTAGCCTATAACATAAGCGACGTTTCCACAAGCCCCCTACGATCCCGGACGGTCGATTTTCCCGAGTCCGGTTCTGACCTTGATGATACCTTCGGTCGCCTTTCTAAAGAACATGAAACTTAAGTGTCGCTAAATGTCAACCAACCTGTCGTATTTTCGTGAAATAAAACTTGCTATGCAAGTATGGGGCTTTGCCCCCATACTCCCAAGGTATTTTTACAACGGTAATTTATTTACTGTTGCGTTATGTTCATCCTTGCCAGAATTAAGATAAACATCTCCAACGAGTGTTAAGGTAACTCGCAATAAATAAACTCCCCATATTGCGCAGGATTTTTGTTCGTCTTCAAGGCGTAGACATAGGCGCATAGCAGGCTACGTAACTATTTCTACAACGCAGAAGACGGACAAAAAAACAAGCAAGGTGGGTGGGTTATTTGTTGCGAGTTACCTAAGTCTCTGGTTTTACGCCCATTCCACCGCTCAGGGTGGTTTTTTGGCCTTTCTTCCTGTTTTCCAGTATGGCTCTGTCTAAGCCATTATGACGTTGATTAGGTGTTACAAATTTAATCGCACTGTGTTGGTGTTCGTCATGATACCAATGCACAAACGCCTCCACCCAGTTCCTTGCTTCTCTTAAGCATGTAAACGGATCTTCTGGAAAAGTGTAATGGTATTTGACCGTTTTAAATAAAGATTCCGAATAAGGGTTATCATTGCTGACACGTGGCCTGCTGTACGATAGAGTGATTTCCAAATCAATCATTTTTGCTCTTAACGTTGCTCCTTTCATTGGGCTTCCATTGTCGGAATGAATCACCAACTGGTTTTTATCTACTTTTTCTCGATAGACAATATCTTCTATCAAATCAGCAGCATGAGAACTTGATTCACAATCGTGAGCCTGCCAGCCGACTATTTTTCGACTGTCAATATCCATGACCCTGTACAAATAATAGTACTGTCCTTTTATGGGGCTTAGGAATGGGAATCAAATAAATTGTGCATTCTGACGTGTCTTTTTGTTCGCCTTCTGCGTTGCGTAAACAGTTACGTAGCTAGCTATGCGCCCGTTACCGCGCCTTGAAGGCAAACAAAAATACTGCGTCATAATGCACAACTTATTCAATTCCCATTCCTTAATAAATAGGTAATATCTCATGAATAGATTTCATTGGCTGCACTCACCTTAAGTGACCGGGGTTTCTTGCGCTGAGTCGCTGTCCCTTTACCCCTGTGCTTAAGTTGATTATGCTCCCTCATCACTCGATAAAATGTTGATTCTGATGCAATATATTGACCTCTATCCAGTAAGGTAGGCACTATTTGGTAAGGGGTCAACGTGCTATATTCAGGCAGATTAATGACCTTGAGTATTTCTTGCCTGACAACATCGGATAACGTGTTATGTACTGGAGCTTCACTATAAATTCGTTGATCTTCGGATAATTCTTCACCTTGATTCCAACGCTGATAGGTACGGGGAGTCATTCCAACAAGCTCACAAGCCAGTTGTTGTCTTGCTCCATTTTGTACCGCTTCATCAATAAGAGCACAGTGTTGCTTGCGATCTGGGTAGGAGATTAGCCGACCTCCGTTTCCCCCCCAGATCGCTTGGCACTTTTTTGATAGTACCAGTAAAGCCGCTGTTTCAGAGAGCGCTCTATCCTTGCGATTAAGTTCTTTTTGTAAGCGTTTGTTTTCTTGTTTGAGTTTTTTTTGTTCCTGCTTTGAGGTTGAGTTAGAGGCTTGATTTTCCGATAGAAAATCTGATTTCCACTCTGTTACGTGGTGTGGGTAAATCCCATTTTCTCAGCAATAAGCGCTAAGCTGCCCATCATTCAGGCTGTGACAGCCCATCACGGCCTCAAGGCGTTGTGTGTTACTCGATGTTCCAGTTTTTGTAGCATGTTGATTTTATTATCTTTTTTTTATTTCGGTAAAATTAAGATTACCTTTAAAATCAATTGATTAACTTTTATTGCAACAAAATCTAGGTGCCTTCAAGCCCAGTTATAGTTGAAAACTGGAACATCGAGTGTTAGCCCCGCTCTGTGGGCTTTTTTCTGTTGACATGTGTGTTTCAGGGTTTTCGAGTTTATTCTTCTTGGCTAAACTAATCCACCTTTGAAGTGTTGAATAGCCAATGTGCAAATCATCGGCAATATCATTAAGCGTTTTTTCTTCATTTCTGGATAATGCTTTTTCGACAGATTGTACTTTAAATTCTTGGCTATACATGGCCATTTCTGTCTCCTAAAATTAATGTTTACAGGCAACAGGTATGTTGACATAGGGGGGGTTTAGCCTTGTCGGCTGTTCCCATAGCCAGCTACGTAACTCTTTCTAGGCTACCAACTTAAGACGGGACAAGTTATGTTAAAAAATTTTACTGGAGTGCAATAGCTTCAGCTATTGCTGTTTCGGAAACAGCTAAAGCTCTTTCACTCCTGTCCTTTTCCCCTTCTTAGGTAACTCGCAACAAATAACCCACCCATCTTGCCAGTCTTTTTGTTCGTCTTCAGCGTTGTAGAAAAAGTTTCGTAGCCAGCTATGCGCCTATTTCTACAAATGGAAGACAAACAAAAATCCTGCGCAATATGGGTAGTTTATTTATTGCGCCTTACCTTAAGTTGGTAGCCCTCTTTCTACAATAAAGAAGGCGGATAAAAAGACAAGCAAGTTGCTCAAGTTATTTCGTGCACGTTCCTTAAGTTCAACAGAAAATATCCAGCTGCTATCGTAGCATCATGGGTCCCGAGATATTTTGCGTTTCAAAGCTTATTAATCAATGTTCCGTCAACAAGGTCTGAGTGCAACTCAGGCGACGCTCCAGATATTTGAGGAATAAATCAACGATAGATTCTCAGTCATTCATATTCCAGCACCCGCTTCAGAATGGCAATATGTACCAAGTTTAATATATGGAAATTATTTTACTGAAACTCGATGTTCCAGTTTTCAACTATAACTGGGCTTGAAGGCACCTAGATTTTGTTGCAATAAAAGTTAATCAATTGATTTTAAAGGTAATCTTAATTTTACCGAAATAAAAAAAAGATAATAAAATCAACATGCTACAAAAACTGGAACATCGAGTGAAAGACTATATTCTGAATTCGCTATAGACAACACACTAGAATTAGCTATAATTTTCACTCATAATTTCATTATTATCTCACCTTATCGTTAAGTAAAAATAAGCCATAATGAATTTTAAGTCTTTGTATTTACAACTTAACGCTTTAAATAACCCTTTAGAGTCAGGACACAAACAATCACAATGAAATTTAAACAAATTCGTTCAAAAATCATAAATATATCTTTTCTCATCAACGCAACATTAAAAACTCGCTTGTTTTCTGGCTCTGGCATGAAGATTCTTTTCTCCCAAAAGAAGGAGTGGGAACCTGAAATTATTAAAGGCTTTAAACTTACGCAGCACCAAATCGCATTCTCTGATTTTTCAACTGAAAATTTAACAGACTATGACCTAGTGGTACCACTTACTATCAAAGATTTGGAACTTTTATCTGAACGTCCCCAATTCCTTGAAAAAAACCCACTCCCCATTCCAAGTAAAGAATGCGTGAAACTTTGTGATGATAAATACACATTTAACCAAACAATGATCTCTCATGGCTATAGTGACATGATTCCGCAAATGGGTGGATCTTTATCATTCCCTTATATTTTAAAGAAACGCATTGATGATTGGGGCAAAAACTGCTTTATCATAGCTAATCAAGCAGAGGAGCAAAATTTTTCTGATCGAATCAACCATCCCGACTACTTTTGTCAGAAGCTCATTTCTGGCAATCAGGAATATGCGACACATATACTAATCAGAAATAAAAAAATCCTCAATTCATTAAATATAGTGTATCGCTTTAAGCATGAATTCCCGATTAAAGGCAAAGAAAAAGAACTTTATGCAAATATATGTCACTGCCCCTATCTTGAATCATTTACTGAAATTCTCAATAAGATCGGTTTTGAAGGCCTTTGCTGTGTGAATTACAAAGTAGTTGATAACCTCCCTCAAATTATTGAAATCAACCCTCGGTTTGGTGGCAGCCTCAGTATTTTCTTCTTTTCTTTTCTAAATAACCTCAGAGATAATACCTCAGATCAATAATGTCCAGCAGAAGTAGGTAAAAAATAAGGACTACGCACTGAGGTAGCCTAAAGAGACTAAACCGTTATGATCAAAACATAGAAATTAATATATAGATTCTCATTCGCGATAGGGTTGTTATACTTAAGTAGTCGACCAAAATTATCCTAACATTTTATTAAATCCATAAAATGGCTCCA
>CAZLLL010000300.1:0-4905 GCA_964560255.1 uncultured Methylomonas sp. | reverse complement strand
AGATAATCAATCCGTCAATATCTGACTTGATTTATCATAGCTAAGCATATTAACATGTCATTAACATTGAAAATATAGGAGATTATTTCATGGCTACCTTAATACCCCCGACCACTCCCTGTCAAAAGGCTATTCAGTACTTTCTTGCTATTATTGCAATCTTATTAATTGGGAAATTAATATCAATCATTCCTGTTATGAGCCGCTTGCAGATAGTTGGCACCTATAGAGCGGCGGAAATAGTCTGGTTTGGCGCTAAATTAACTGCCCTGATCATGTTTTACTATTTTGCCCGTTATACCATTGCAGCTATCCCTAATAATGGGAGCATGTTATCTTTTGTGCGCAATATAGCAAAGCCTCTCACAATTCTGCTTATTGTTATTATCGGACAAGAACTACTTTGGCAAATACTAGACCCCTTTGTGCAAAGAACTGGCGAAAAAATTTATTTTAGTTTAGCAATTATAACCATCGTAATTATTAGTATCTGGCTAGTTTTTAAGGCTTATCAATCAGCACTGTATTTATTTGAAGGCGGTCAACAAATTGCTAAATACTTATCCCGGCTTGTACCAAATTCATTTCAAACATGCATAGCTTGCGGAAATCAAGTCAAAAATAATGCGCTATTTTGCAGCGCTTGTGGTAATAAAATAGCCGAACAAACTAGCTGTCAAGAATGTGGTGAAGTCATTCGTGCAAATGAAAAATTCTGTCGACATTGTGGAACTGAAGCAAATGAAAAATCAGAGCTAAAGGTTTGATTTTTATCATTAAAAATTAATATAGTGGAGCAGAAACTCGAATACTTAATAGAATAATTCAAGCTAAAGGAGTACAAAAAAAATTTTCACTCCTGCATTGAGAATTTAGTGTAATCCCTTTGTTCTACATACCTTAAGGAATGGGAATCAAATAACGTGTGCATTCTGACTTGTCTTTTTATTCGCCTTCTGTGTTGCGGAAACAGTTACGTAGCTAGCTATGCGCCTGTTACCGCGCCTTGAAGGCAAACAAAAATACTGCGTCATAATTGCACAACTTAGGGAGCTGGAAATAAATAATCGTCCAATATTGGGCAGGATTTTTGTTCGTATTCAAGGCGTAGTAACAGGCGCATAGCTGGCTACGTAACGGTTGCTACAACGCAGAAGACGGACAAAAAGACTCGCAATATTGGATGATGTGTGTTTCCATCTCCCTTATTCAATTCCCATTCCTAAGCGATAGAATATATATTGAAAACACGCTTTCAGGTATAATTTTGTTTTATTGATGTACAGAAAATACTTATGTCTACAGAATTTAAAACGGTTGGTATCTTAGGAAAATTCAGTGATCCAAAAATTGCCGGAACACTTAAAATACTCTATCAATTTCTAAAGAAAAATTATCAAATCTCTATCGACCCAGGTAGCGCTCAACTTATTCCTGATTTTTCAGGAAGCATACACCCCTTAAAAAACCTTGCTCAACATTGTGATGTATTAATTGCAGTGGGTGGAGATGGCACCTTTTTAGCGGCTTCTCGAATTGCGTCTGTCTGCAACATCCCTTTAATCGGTATCAACCTGGGTCGGCTTGGTTTTTTAGTCGATATTTCTCCTGACGAACTAAAAACAAAATTATACGCGATTCTTCATGGGCAGTACCGGAAAGAAAAACGATTTTTACTGCGTACTAAAATCATGCGCGATGCACAGATTATTCATGAAGAAACCGCCGTTAACGAAGTGGTGGTTCATCGCTGGGTCACTCCCAGTATGATAGAATTAGAAACAAGCATTAATGGCGTTTATCTCAATACCCAACGTCTGGATGGTTTAATCATATCGACACCCACAGGCTCAACTGCCTATTCTCTCTCTGCGGGCGGTCCAATTATTCACCCTGCGCTAGATGCATTGTTACTCGTTCCGCTTAACCCGCATACATTATCTAATCGCCCGATTGTCATTCATGCATCCTCTGAAATTGAAATAAATTTTATTAAAACCAAAGAGATCAATGCGCAAGTCACCTGCGACCATATTGCTATTCCAGGTGTGCTGATCAGTGATACCATTTTAATTAAAAAAGATTCTAAGCCTATTACCATCTTACACCCGGAAAATAACGACTTTTTTCATACCCTACGCGATAAGCTTAACTGGAGCGGAGGCTATCCACATTAATTATGTTACAAAATATTAATATTAGTAATCTTGCTATTGTTGAATCACTAGATCTAAATCTTGAAAAAGGCTTATCAGTACTCACAGGTGAAACAGGTGCAGGAAAATCTATTCTGCTCACAGCCCTGGGTCTTGCCTTAGGAGACCGTGCCGATGCCAGTTATATACGTCCCGATTGTCAACGTGCAGAAATAAATTTAAGCTTTGATTTAAGCGACGCACCAGCAGCACAAGCCTGGCTGGAAGAGAATGAACTGGATGCAGATGAACAATGCTTAATTCGGCGTACCATTCGCCAGGATGGCAGGTCTAAAGCCTATATCAATGGCCACCCAACGACCTTGCAATCTTTAAAACTTCTGAGCTCACAATTAGTCGAAATCCATGGTCAACATGCGCATCTAACCTTACTGGATAACGAAGAACAGCGAGGATTCCTAGATAGCTATGCAAAAAATAGCAAAATATTGGCAGAAACCAACCAGGTTTTTTTGCAATGGCGCAGTAATTTTCATGAATTACAAGCACTCATTAAAGCCGCAACCGAACTCAATAATCAGGAAGATTTATGCCGTTACCAGCTAAACGAACTGGAACAACTGGATTTAACCCAGTATGATTATGCGGCCTTATCTGCAGAACACACTAAACTGGCTAATCTGGAACATATTTTAAGCATTGGTCAGGCTCAGCTAGATATATTGTCTGAAAACGAGCAGCAGTCTGCTAATCAAATGGTGACTCAAAGTATTAGCGCCTTAAGTGAGTTAAGTGCTTTAGCAGATGAATTTGAAGAACCCAACAAGCTGCTGATTGAAGCACAAATTCAAATTCATGAAGCCAGTCAGCAGCTGCGCCATTTTCTTGCTGCACAAGAGGTCGATCCGCAACGCTTGCAAGAGTTAGAAAATCAGATTGGCATTATTCAAAACCTGTCACGCAAACATCAGATCAGTCCTGAAAAATTACCTGAAATTGCTGAAAAATTAAGCACTCAGCTAGACAACTTAAGTCACAGTGCAGAGCGTATTGATGAATTAACTTTTCTCGTTGAACAAAATAAAAAAGACTATTTTTCTTTAGCAGAAAAACTGAGTGACAAGCGTTGTAAAGCAGCATTAAAGCTTGCTCAGCTTATTTCCAATATGATTCAGGAACTGGGTATGCCTCAGGGAGAGTTTAGTATCGCTGTTATAACGTCTAAATTGAGCCAGCCTAAAATTAATGGCAGTGATAAAATCGAGTTTTTAGTCAGCGCTAATCCGGGCTTACCGCTTAGACCGCTCGCCAAAGTTGCCTCTGGCGGCGAACTATCACGCATTAGCCTCGCAATTCAAGTGACAACCAGCCATGATAAAGATGCACCAACGATGATTTTCGATGAAGTGGATTCGGGGATTGGCGGAGGAATTGCCGAAATAGTCGGGCAAAAGTTACGTACCTTAAGCAGTAGTACTCAAGTACTCTGTGTGACTCATTTAGCACAGGTTGCATCACAAGCTCATCAGCATTTATTTGTTTATAAATCTAGCGATACCGCAACAATGACAACATCGCAAGTAAAAACCTTATCAACTGAACAACGAATTGAGGAAATGGCACGTATGCTAGGTGGCGTTAATATCACAGAATCAACACTTGCACATGCAAAAGAAATGCTGATGGCAGGTATTAAAGATTAGAGAATATTCTTGATATTAGGGAGCTGGAAATAAATAATCGTCCAATATTGGATGATTATTTGTTTCCATCTCCCTTAACAATGTCATATTTCAAATTTATACTACCTGCAACCTTATAGCGTATGACTAAAACCTTGTCCCGCATTGCTGTATTACTCACTGTCTATAATGGTCGTGAATTTCTCGAAGAACAATTACAAAGTATACTGCAGCAACAAGGGGTCAAGCTTCATATTTTTATCAGTGTTGATTTATCCACTGATAACAGTTATCAATGGTGCTGTGATTTTGCCAGCAAACACCCTCAAATGACAGTCTTAACTTATGGGCAAAAATTTGGTGGCGCTGCCATCAATTTTTATCGTTTAATTAAAGAAGTTAATTTCTCTGATTACGATTTTGTTGCTTTATCCGACCACGATGATATATGGCTAGCAGATAAGCTTTTAACCGCCTGTACAACGCTTATTGAAGGAAACTATGATGCTTATTCTGGAAATGTAATGGCCTTCTGGCAAGATGGTCGTCAACATTTGATCAATAAAGCCTTACCTCAACGAAAATATGACTATCTGTTTGAAGCAGCAGGCCCAGGCTGCACCTATGTGTTACGCACTGAGCCGATGCTATTATTTAAACAATTAATCATCTCAAAATGGCTCCTGGCTGAGCAAGTGGGCTTACATGACTGGTTTATTTATGCCTTTTTTCGCAGCCAGAGCTTGCAATGGTTTATTGATTCAAACTATAAATTACTTTATCGCCAACATACTGAAAATCAAGTGGGCATTAACAAAGGCTGGCAGGCTAATAACAAAAGGCTGGCATTATTGCGTAATGGCTGGTGTAAACAACAAGTTATCAATATAGCTGATTTAATTACTGAGCAAAACCTTAATGTCCATTCCAGGCTGACTATTATAAAAAATATCGGCCAGCTAAGGCGACGGTTTCGCGACAGGTGCATACTCTTTATGATTGTTTTGACTGGACTCTATTAAGGAATGGGAATCAAATAACGTGTGCATTCTGACTTGTCTTTTTGT
>CAZLLL010000299.1:0-4926 GCA_964560255.1 uncultured Methylomonas sp. | reverse complement strand
AGAAGACGGACAAAAAGACTAGCAATATTGGATAATTATTTGTTTCCATCTCCCTTATTCCGTGCCCATTCCTTAATATTTATCTTAAATTCCGAAGGGGAATCAAATGAAGAAAAGTTTAATAGCAGTTTCTGCAGCGTTTGCTTTACTGAGTATGGCTGGTATTGCGCAAGCTACGGGTGATATGAATGCAGGACAGGCAAAAAGTGCATCTTGTGTAAGTTGTCATGGTGACAAAGGTAATAGTATGGTATCCATGTTTCCGAAATTAGCGGCTCAAAACGAGGGTTATCTAGTCAAACAGCTGAAAGCTTTTAAAGAGGGTACACGCAGTGATGCAACAATGGGCGCATTAGCAGCGAGCTTAACTGATCAGGATATGCAGGATATTGCTGCTTTTTACGCAGCACAGTCGGTGACAGAAAATGCAGCACCGCAAGTTAATCCAGACGATTTAGATGATATTGATGATGATAATGATCTGACAGAGCATGAAAAATCGGCTGCCAAACAAGCACTACAAAAAAAACTGGATAGTTTAATGGCACTTGGTTATGATGTTTATCGTAATGGCGATCTGGACAATGAAATATCTGCCTGTATTGCCTGTCATGGTCCCAATGGAGAAGGCAATAAGCCCGCGTCCTTTCCTGCTTTGAAAGGACAGCATGCGGATTATTTGCTGAAAACTTTAAAAGATTTTAAAACCGATGCACGGAGTAACAATCCTGATAATATGATGCATATGATTGCGAAAAAAATGACCACAGAAGAGATTCAAGCGATGTCTTATTATATCTCGGCTATGCAGTAAACCTAATAATTAAGACTACAAAAGGATAAAAAAGGATAAAAAATGTTAAAAAAGATGCTTAAAACAGGCTTATTATTAAGTCTGATGTTTTTTTCCAGCTTAAATTTGGCAGCCGGAAAGGGATACAAAGATTTAGCCGCAATACAGCCCGTTCAAGATTCAACAAAAGTTGAAGTCATTGAATTTTTTTGGTACGGATGTCCACATTGTTACCAATTTGAACCCTTACTGGAAAAATGGCACTCTACAATACCTGCCAATGTAAACTTTATACGTCAGCCAGCTGTTTTTAATAAACTATGGGGTAAGCATGCAAAAATCTATTTTACTGCCGAAGCCTTAGGCGTTGTTGATAAAGTTCATAGTGATTTGTTTTATGCAATACAGATTAATAAGCAACAACTGACCAGTGAAGCAGACTTAGCTAAGTTTTTTGTTGCCCATGGTGTCGGTGAGGCTGATTTTCATGATGCCTATAATTCTTTTATTGTCGATACTAAAATGCGTCAAGCCAAAACAATGGGGCCGCGATACGGCATAACCGGCGTTCCGGCTATTGTTGTTAATGGTAAGTATCTGGTGAATGGCAAGACTGCAGGTTCACACGAAGGCATGATTAAGGTCATTAATGAGTTAATCACTCAAGAAAGCAAATAGGTAGAGTGGATTTTGTTCGCCATAGAATGGGAATGAAAAAATTGTGCATTTGACGTAGGGTTTTTGTCCATATTCGGTGTTGCACATATAGTTACGTAGCCTGCTATGCGCCGTGTGTGCACCTTGAATACGAACAAAAATACTGCGTCAGTTGCTCAATTTATTTCGTGCCCATTATTTCGTGCCCATTATGCCTAAGCAATATTTAAGAGTCAGGTATGTAGATTGCGGACTGAAGTTTATTCTACCTCATGCCTTAATCTACTTGTCAAATTCATTCTAATGGCACTATTCTCTGCAAAAAAGTAAGATACTATATTTACAATTGTAACCGTTCCAGTCCCCTCAAGCAGGGGTTAGGGAGAAGTTTTATTAGAAAAAGTCTCCTCAACCCCTATATTTTATTAAAGGGGGGATCTCTGTTACTTACAATTTTTTTATTGCACGCCTTTTTCCTGCCTATTTAACTAAATCAGAAGGAGTCTCTGTCGTCACAGGCTTCTCTTTTTTTACTACAGCAGATAAGGGCTCCTCTAGCCTGTTTCCCTCGCCAAATAAGATTGCAGCAGACATTAATAACACGATTGAAAAACCGACTATAATATATCTATTGGGTTGCTCCATCCAGAATAATAGCCATTTAGGTTTGATTAAACCTACAACTAAAATTCCTACCGCTAATATAAGTAAATTAAATGCCCAGATAATCATGATTTTTCCTGTTGCTTAAAAATTAAGCGACTATTGTACTGCTTCAAGCGAGAAAGAAAATAATTTTAAGGAGACGATATAATGTTAGAGTGGTTAAATACTGATATTGCCTACTGGCATTGGCTGATTTTTGGTCTCTGTCTAGTAATGGCCGAGATGATTTTATTCAGTTTTGTTGCATTATGGTTTGGAATCAGTGCGATTATTGTAGGCTTATTATTATTAATAATGCCTTTAGACTTTAGCTTTCAGTTATTAATCTGGGTAGTCTTATCCATTTTTAATGTATTTGCCTGGTTCAAGTGGGTATCTCCTCATTTAAAAAACAAAACTTTTTCGGGCATGGCGCGTGAGGGTATGTTGGGGCAAACAGGCACAGTTCTTGAGTATAATTCACTGCATGAGGGGCGTGGTACTTTGCGTTTTTCAGCACCCATACTGGGTAATGATGAATGGCAGTTTATTTGTACAGATATTGTCGCGATAGGTGACCGTGTGATTGTGCGCGAATTTTCAGGTAATACGCTGATCGTTTCAGCAAAATAAATAAGGGGTAATTGAGTATGGAAGGTTTATCTGTCGTTGGAGTATTTGTTGTATTAGTGATTGTAACGGTCATAAAAGGTGTCAGAATCGTCCCACAAGGGTATAAGCATATCGTACAACGTTTGGGTAAATATAATACGACCTTAACACCTGGCTTGAATTTTATAATTCCCTATGTAGATTCAGTTATTGACAAGTTAACCACTAAAGATATAGTGTTAGATATTCCCTCACAGGAGGTGATTACCAGAGATAATGCGTTGATTGTGACGAATGCGATTGCATACATTAATATCGTTTCACCCGAAAAAGCCGTTTATGGTGTAGAAGACTATGTACTGGCGATAGAAAAATTAATCCAGACTGCACTTAGATCCATTGTCGGTGAAATGTCTTTAGATGATGCTCTCTCTTCTCGAGAGCATATCAAGCAAAAATTAAAGGAGAGTATCTCTGATGACATAGCTGATTGGGGTGTTACGCTTAAAACAGTTGAGATTCAGGATATTAATCCTTCACAAACCATGCAGGCTTCGATGGAAGAGCAGAGTGCAGCTGAACGGGAACGCCGCGCAGCCGTAACACGTGCAGAAGGCGCAAAACAGGCCGCCATTCTTGAGGCCGACGGCCGCTTAGAAGCCTCGCGTCGTGACGCAGAAGCAAAAATACTCTTGGCAGAGGCCAGTGGTAAAGCAATAGAAAGCATTACCAATGCGCTTAAAGATAAAGAGCTACCAGCAACCTATTTATTAGGTGAAAAATATATCGAAGCGATGCGTGAATTATCAGAATCAGATAATTCTAAAACCATTGTTTTACCTGCAGATCTATTGCAGGCAGTGAAAGGTATATTAGGTAAATAATCGTAACCGTTCAGATACCCTATGTAAAATATGGGATCTGAACGATTAGATGTGGATTGAGCAATGCTTTTCCTACCCACCTTTCTGCTTAGGAATGGGAATTAAATAAGTTGTGCAATTATGGCGCAGTATTTTTGTTTGCCTTCAAGGCGCGGTAACAGGCGCATAGCTAGCTACGTAACTGTTGCCGCAACGCCGAAGGCGAGCAAAAAGACAAGTCAGAATGCACACGTTATTTGATTCCCATTCCTTAATATAAGGATATTTTATGCACAATACTCTTGATCAAGTCATTCAATCAGCCAGTAATATTATATTAGGTAAAGAACAGCAGCTACGGCTTGCGCTGTGTTGTCTACTATGCGGAGGTCATTTATTAATAGAAGATATACCTGGCGTAGGTAAAACAACACTGGCACATACTCTGGCAAAATTGATGGGTCTGGAATACCAACGTATTCAGTTTACCAGTGATCTTCTGCCTGCTGATATTATCGGCTCCACCATTTATAATCCCGATGAGCATAAGTTTAGCTTTCATCATGGAGCCATATTTAAGCAAATGATTTTAGCGGATGAAATTAATCGTGCGACACCTAAAGCACAAAGTGCCCTACTGGAAGCGATGGAAGAACGGCAAGTCACGGTGGAAGGTCAAACCTATCCTTTACCACAACCCTTTTTTGTAATTGCTACACAGAACCCAAGCCATCAACTCGGTACGTTTCCGTTACCAGAATCACAGCTAGACCGTTTCTTAATGCGTATTGAGCTAGGATATCCCAACCGGAAGGCTGAAAGAGAATTATTGACTGGGCAAAGCCGCTTTCAGCTAATTGATTCATTAGACGTGCAGCTAACTGGGGAAATCTTGTTGCAAATGCAAAAGGCTGTCAATGATATTCATGTTTCTTCGGCTTTACTTGATTACTTGCAAGCTTTGATTAGTTTTACTCGAGATTCTGATGAATATCATACTGGATTGTCGCCTAGGGCTGGGCTAGCTTTATTAAGTGCAGCTAGAGCATGGGCTTATTTACATCGACGTGAGTCGGTTATTCCAGAAGATGTACAAGCTGTGTTAGCAGCCGTTGCTGGACATCGTTTGCAAGCAGGACAAACCAATTCAGATGCTATTATTGCGCCTCTTCTCGCTAATGTGGATATTCCCTAAAAATGATGGGCTCCCTTCAATTTCCAGTTTACACTTTTGATGTGAGGTGATTATTATGTAGGGTGCATTTTATGCACCCTTGGAGCTACCCGAAACTCCGTGCCAGCAATGGTGGTCGGGATAGAAATACGACGCGCGCAACCTTAGTCACAGACTTGGCT
>CAZLLL010000298.1:0-4936 GCA_964560255.1 uncultured Methylomonas sp. | reverse complement strand
GGTTCGTACCTCACCCGTAACCTATATCTGTGTATGGATAAACCAAAAGCGTATGTATTTTATAAAAGTTATCAGGAAATAGATATTAAACACTTTCTAACTACCAATACCTTCGCCAAAATAAAAAAGCATAAGCCATTGAATTTAAATGGTTACAATGCCTAGTATTTGCTAATTTTGATTAAAAATGCTGTTAACTTTACGCCATACAGAGTTTTTAATCATGGTTTAGGCATCAGAAAATTACAACCTATTGTTTTATTTATAAGCACGATCTGATTTTTGGCGAAGGTATTGAACTACACGTTATTATATCGGCAGGATGATTAAATTTATTCAATTCCAAAAAACAATTTTGTAATTTAAATTCCCTCATTATTTTGCAAGTAGCTCTATAACTGTACTAGATAACTCGTCTTCCGAATAGGGTTTGGCTAAATAGGCATTAGCTCCTTTTTCTTTCGCCGCCATTTTATGTTTGGCCGTTGCTCTTGAAGAAATCATGATCACAGGCAGGTCTTTTGTTGCATCAGTTCTACGTAAATACTCTATCAATTCAATACCATTAAGTCTTGGCATTTCCAGATCGGTGACTATGATATCGGGGATGTGTTGTTCTAATTGATCAATCGCTGCCAAACCGTCTCGCGCCGCCATCACCTGATAACCCATATCAGAGAAAAATTGTTGCAAAGAACGGCGCGCACTAAGCGAATCATCAACAACCATAATGCTTGTTTGATCACTTAAACTATGATCATCCAGCTGATCATCAGCATAGCTTCCCCAGCGCGAAGGTTGTTGCAGCAATTCCTGCAAATCCATTACTGGCGCAATGCTTCCATCATCCAGAAGACTTGCACCGATGACTCCGTGAATATGCGGTAACACATCATCCAGTTCTTTAACAATCAATTCTTTAACATTCTTTATTGATTCAACAGCGATGGCAAAATAATTATCCAGCTGATTTACGAGTAAAAAAATACGTGCTTCTAGCTTTTTTTGTGTATCAGGGTGAACTCGACTTAACAGCGATTCAATGGTTTTTACGGTATATTTTTTATCATCAAAGTCAAACCAGTATTGATCATCCTCAGTATACAATCGACCCGCATCTGCCAGCAGAACCTGTTCAATACCTAAGTTAGCCAATGCTAAAACCTGTGTCCCCACATTCACCAGAAAACAGTTGTGGTGTGCTAAACTAAGAGGCAATAGAATATGAAATGAACAGCCTTTACCTGTCTCCGACTCTAGGCGTAATGTCCCCCCCAATGCTCTGATGCCTGAATTTACCGCATCCATTCCAACGCCCCGACCGGAAATCTGGCTGACCCTGTCCTGGGTTGAGAAGTTAGCTTGCATAATCAATTGTTTAAGTTCATCATCAGAGAGCTCGGAGCCTTCGGTAATCATGCCTATTTTTAAGGCTTTATTTTTTATCGCCGTCAAATTTAAACCCCCACCATCATCGCTACAATCTATAGCGATCATATTGCGTTCTCGATAAAAGCTCAATGAAATGTGACCTTGCTCAGATTTTCCAGCTTTTACGCGCGCCTCCTTTTCTTCGATACCATGACCGACCGCATTCCTTAATAAATGCATCAGAGGATCCAGAATATTATTTAGCACATCTCTATCGACGAGTAAATCCTGACCCCTGAGATGCAATTCAACTTTTTTTCCTGACATTCTTGCTGCTTGCCGGACACCACGCTGTAAGCGAGAAACAATGGATTGCACTGGAATCGTGCGAATATCCATTAAACTTGTTTGTGATGTGCTATTTAAATATCCTTGTTCAACCAGTAAAGCATCAATATCGCGCAGCTGGTTTGTCAGTCCTCGATTCATTTCCCGAGTATCTGAAGTCATTTCGTGAATACGCAGGCTGGTGGAATATAATTCGTTGTACTGATCCATTTCCAGAGAATCAAATTCAAGCTCTGAGTTAACAGCCTGATTTTGAATTTGATGAATCCTTTGCATATCGACCAGTCCAAGTAATTCCATACTATGATAATGAAATTGTTCCAGATGTGCTTGCAATACTTTGTTTTCTACTAAAGCTTGTTTCAGTTTTGCATTTAATTGCCCGTTATTAATCATCATTTCATCGGACGCTTGTAATAACTTATCGACCACTGAAACAGGCAGGCGAATCATTTGTTCACTTTCACCCGATTCACTGCTTTCTTCTGCCAGCACCTCGCCAGGCTGTTGCTCTGACGTTGAATTAAATGCAGACTCACTTGAACTAGAGCCTTCTTGTATAAGCTGAGCGATACCTTCATCATCAATACGCCGAGCGACATCAATAATTTCCTGTAATACATCTTTTGCATCTATAGGGGGTGGCGAATTATTTGTTAATGCCTCGGTCATTTCCTCCAGACAGTCTGATGCTCTCTGTAATGTTCCGATAATTGATTTATTAGGCAAGGTATTTGCGTTGGCTAAAGCCGTCAGGATATCTTCCAGGTGGTGGGTCAAATTTGCGATGCCTTTGACACCCACGGTATTTCCCGCGCCTTTTAATGTATGAGCAACGCGCTGTGCAACAGTAATATTGTCCATTGAGCCGCCCTGGCTAAGTTGCTCAACTGCGGCAGAAAATGTTGCGGTTTGTTCAGCTAGTTCCACAAGCAGGCTATCAACTAGTACGCTGGAAACATCATCAGGTAACGCCAGTGACACATCATTTTCGGTAGCAATGCGTTGACGCTCTTCTGTTTCTTGTATGCTATCACTGCCAAGAGATTGAAATTCAGTTAATAAATTTTCCGCACTCTGCTCATCCATGACCACAGGCCATAAGGGTGAACAGTTAATAACGAGCAATTTTTGAATTGTTTCCTGCTCTAAAGGTGCTTGTAAATATTCACTAACGGCATCGCTCCACTGATGAAATAGCGTCAGTGTTTTGCTAAGCAGCTGGGTATCCTGATTTTTCAGAAATGACTGATTGCTTTGTACATGCTGGCTTGATTGGTGCAGACCTATAAACTCAGCCGTTTGTGAAATAGTAGTCAATTTCAGTAAATCTTCTTGCAGGGTCTGCAGTGCATTTTCATCAATAGATGGAACAGGCTGCTGATTTTCGAAAAATGTATTTAGAGATGTTTGAATAGGTAAAAATAGGATAGATAAAATATCTAAATATTCTTTCAGCTCATCTGTAATTTCAGAGCTTGCATTATTTTGTTGCTCAACATGCTTGTCGACAGCCACTTGTGTTTTAGTAGACGAAGCTAGAGACTGGTGAATCTGTCGCGCCTCTTCACTTAATAAACTTAGTAATAACTGACTATCTTCCCCGTCTAATAACGGCTCCTCGTGCAAGGTATTGATACGGCTTATCAGGATATT
This sequence comes from uncultured Methylomonas sp., assembly GCA_964560255.1. Lineage (GTDB taxonomy): Bacteria > Pseudomonadota > Gammaproteobacteria > Methylococcales > Methylomonadaceae > Methyloprofundus. Next base: position 1,561 of record CAZLLL010000298.1, on the reverse strand, counting down.
AATATTTATCTGTTGATCACCGGTACCAGAAATATACGCCTGCGAGGCGTTAACTATATCACTGCACGTTGTTATCGAAGTGGATGACAAGTCCTTATCTTCAAGGTGCTCTTCTAGCCATTCATCCAGCAGATATAAAATATCCTGAATGCCGCTTAGTTCAGCCGTTTCGGCTTGTTGCAGAGATAGCTTTAGTTGTTCACGGTAGTTACTTAGAGTGGCTGCATCTTCCTGATTTGGTGATTCATCTATCGCTTCTTCAGCGAATAGATCTGCTTGCGCAGCAATGATATGTGTAGATTCTTCTAGCAATAAGTTGCTTAATAGCGTGCTATCTTCTTCCTCTAAGCGCAAAGTTTCATCTACAGATGCCAGGTTATTTATTAATGTATTGCAGTTTGCCGCCTGATCTCCCTTGCCTGATAAATAGTCACGAGTTGCTATCACTATTTCATCACAGGCCCGTGCAGAAGATTCAGCCAGGCTAGCGTTGATACTATGTTCTTCTAACCATTCATCGACTAGGTATAGAACATCCAGTATTCCATTTAATTCTTTAGTTTCAGATTGTTGTAGCAATATTTTCAGTTGCTTACGGTAGTTATCTGGTGTCGTAGTGGTATAGTCCTGAATCGATTCTTCATTGCTGCCAATAATAGACTGCACTTCTACAGTGGATGAATTTGTTTGCACAGGACTTAGCTGTGCAGACTCCTCTAGCAATAAATTTATTAATAGTTCACTATCTTCTTCCTCTAACTGCAACGTTTCGTCTAATTGTTCGAGACTTCTGATTAATAGATTGCAGTTCGCTGTTTGATCTCCGGCAGAAGATAAATAAGCCTGCGTAGCTTCGAAAATTCTCTTTAAGACTGGCTTTGAAGAATCTGGAAAATTATCTTCTTCGGAATGCTCTTGCAGCCACTCATCCACCATATATAAAATATCCTGAATACCGCTAAGCTCTAAAAGCTCTGCTTGCTGCAGGAACAATTTCAATTGTTTAGGGGGCTGGTTTATTGCTGTTGTAGAAAGCTCTGCTGAAGCAGATGCCTGGTCTCGCATCAGGTTGTCCCGTATTAAAGCGATATCTTCATCATCAAGCAATAAGTCCTCAGCAATCATTGTGATATGATTGATTAAGTTATTTATTGTGGTTTGTTCTGGTGCCTTGAGTAAATGCTCTTTAGCAATGACAAAAAAACTTTCCACAACTTTAAGTTTTTCACCAGAAAAAGCTTGATCACTCTCAATAGAGTGAGGTAATTCTGTTAAGTAATCATTAAATAATAGTAATAAATCCCTTAATCCATCAAAACCAGTGTCTGGTATTTGTTCTGTTATTCCATTTATCACGGTAATAAAGTCATGTTGGTCTGGGTCGATTGTCTTGGTCATTATTCCCTCCCTAGTCATTCTCTTAAATTCTCACTGTAAATACTTCTCGCTATCGCAACTGCAGATATTTAACGGCTGGTTTTGCTGTTGGCTGATAACCGTTCAGATCCCCTTTGGAATGGGAATTGAATAAGTTGTGCAATTATGACGCAGTATTTTTGTT
>CAZLLL010000297.1:0-4939 GCA_964560255.1 uncultured Methylomonas sp. | reverse complement strand
GGCAAAAAAAACTGCCCACCCTACTTATTTTGTAAAGGAGTTGTCCCGTCTTAAAGACAATAAATTGAGATAAGCTGCGTAGGTTGGGGTGAGGTACGAACCCCAACACTTTAGTTGTGATATTTTGTTGGGGTTCGTACCTCACCCACAACCTACGCCTTTAAACGAATAGTCTACAAATATTAAGTATGTCCCGTCTTAAGTTTGTAGCCAATCATTCTAAACAAATTTTATTTTTTATAAGCGGTCTAATGATGATAACATGAGGGAAGCAACTTCTGAACTTGCTCAAGTTAATTCCAGCAATTCTAAATTTGGGTCGCTTCTTAAATTTCAATAGATTACAGGTATATTGTAAAATATTTGTTAAGATTTTTTCCGCATCAATTGCCGATTTAGCCTAAAAACAATGGAAAATAACCGTGGCACACAATTCGACCCTAAAGTCAAATTTACAACCAATTGATTATAAAGGGTTTCCAAATTTAGAATTACTAAGTTAATTCACGCACGTTCCTTAATTAGGATTCCTAGCCTTTTGAAGAATAGATAAAAACCTGTCACACAATAATTTAAATATATTACTATGCAAAAACATCTATCAACAGAAACCGTTAGAATCAGAAATATTAAACTTTCTTGAAGTGGAACTTAACATTTAATGCAAGAATTTCCTTTTTATAGCTATTTAATTGGTGGGCTCGTTTTTTTGCTGATATTGCCAGCGGCTTTTTTACTGATTAAAAAAAATTCTTTTGTTCCGCCGTTTATTGTTGCAATTATTGCGTCAGTCACCTGGATGGCTTATATAGTCTATGTTTTAACGAATCCTGTTTTATATATTGCTGATACCTTTGCGCTTGAAACTATACGCAATGGAACATGGTTTTTTTTCATAAGTGTGCTGATTTCCTGGCAAATATTTCCAGGGAAGTATGCCTTTTTCAGAGAATCAAAACTAGCTGTTTTATTATGTATCTGGGTGGTTCTAGTTTTTGCAATAGACTTGTCACCAGAACTTCTAGATCTTTCAAAAAAGTATTTAGGGCGGGATATCAGACTATTTGCACACTTAAGTTTTGCGATTATTGGTTTAATGCTGCTAGAGCAGTTGTATCGCAGTGCGCATAGAGATCATCGTTGGGCAATTAAATATCTATGCCTTGGCTTGGCAGCAATGTTTGCCTTTGATTTTATTATTTATAGCAAGTCATTGTTATTTGGTCAACTAGATTTTGTTCTCTGGAATTCCAGAGGATTGATTAATGCCTTATGCGCACCTTTATTAGCTATTTCATTTGGTCGTATACAAGATGATACACAGCAGGTAACGATATCCCGAACTGTCGTAGTACATACCACAGTTTTGTTTGGTACCGGCTTGTATATGATTTTAATGTCAATTGCAGGCTTTTATATTAAAAGTTTTGGTGGTACCTGGGGAGGTGTTATTCAAACTTTTTTTATTTTTTTAGCTATAATTATATTATTGATTATATTTACCACAGGGACAATTCGTGCTTATATCAAGGTTTATTTTAATACCCATTTTTTTCAGCATAATTATGATTATAGAGAAGAATGGATTAAGTTAAGTCGTGAAATCGCAAGTTTACAATCACTGGATCACTTGACGCAGTTTGTAATAAAAACCTTGGCTGATTTAGCTGGAAGTACGGGTGGAGGGTTATGGCTAAGTAATGAAAAAGGGGCGTTTTATTTAGCAGATGAGAGGTCTCTGGGGTTTACTTTTGAAACTATTTTACAGTCAGATCACGAATTTATCTCCTTTTTAAATGATAAGCAATGGGTGATTGATTTTTGTGAATATAAAAATGATCCGGAAATATATGATGATGTCGATTTATCTTTTTGGCTAGTGCATAATAATACATGGATTATTATTCCTTTATTACAGCAAAATAAAGTAACCGCATTTGTCGTTTTAACTCAGCCCTTCGTCATGCGCCAGTTAAGCCATGAAGATCATGATTTGTTAAAAACCGTCGGTTTACAGCTGGCAAATGCTCTGGCACTCAGTAAAGTCACAGATGATTTGTCGCGGTCAAGACAGTTTGAGGCGTATAGTCGGTTTTCTGCTTTTTTGGTTCATGATCTAAAAAATCTGGTGGCACAGGTTTCAATGATCGTGCGTAATGCAGAGAAACATAAGCGTAACCCCGAATTTATTGATGATGCTATTGAAACTTTGGAGAATGTTGTCAATAAAATGGAGTATTTATTAACTCAGCTTAAAAAAGGGGAAATTAAAGCTGAAAAACAATCGATGATTAATATTCCAGATATACTGTCTGATATTGTGCTCCAGCAAGCAGGGAATTTGCCAAAAATCAGTATTGCCTGTGTTGTTGAAGAGTGCTATATATTAGCGAATAAGCAGCGACTAATAGCGATACTGGGGCATTTGGTTCAAAATGCACAAGATGCCACCCCTGATCATGGTAAAGTTGAAATTGCTGTCAATTCAGATCAAACTTACGCTTTGATAGATATTATTGACACGGGGTGTGGTATGAATCAAAAGTTTATTATTGAGCGCTTGTTTAAGCCTTTTGATACGACTAAGGGGAATGCGGGAATGGGGATCGGAGTTTATGAAACCCGAGAATATATCCTCAGTCAGAGAGGTGATATATCCGTTAAGAGTGAAGTAGGCAAAGGGACTATTTTTAGTATCAAATATCCATTAGTAAAAGATGGTATTCAGTTGTAAAGTATAATACTTTAGACCTATGCCAATGATAATCATACTAGCCCTCTCTACTAAGTTGAGCAACTGACGCACAAATAGGCGCATAGCGAACTACGTAACTGTTTGTGCAACACCGAAGATGGACAAAAAGACAAGTCAGTTGCTCAAGTTATTTCGTGCACGTTCCTTATTAAGGGCGTTTGAATAGTGGTTGTGAAAAATTGGGCTACCAACTTAAGACGGGACGATTAGGGCGGGTGCATTTTATAGTATCCTGTTTAAATTCCCTGGTAAAACTCGGTTATAGGGTAAATGTAAAAACATAATCTATTGAAATAAAATAATATTTTTTTTCATGATTTAGAGTTACCAGGGAATTTAAACAGGATACCTTTATATACATCATTGGGATATCTTCAAGTTATGGTGCATAGAATGCACCCTACGCATTCAAACCACAGAATGAAAAAAACAAGTTGTCCCATCTTAAGTTGGTAGCCTGAAATTGATGTTAGAAATTTACAGTTGTGAGCGTGAGAAATAGTAATGTATTCTTTAAAGGATGATCTATGGGGAGCTACTTATAATCACAGTACGCACCATGCCTAGCATTACTAACATTGGCAAGAAGTAAAAAGATAAAGGTACCCATATAAATGCATGAACATACAAGGCAATATATACATTGCTTAGGAATTTAAAATGGAAGAAAAAGAAGTTTTATTAATCATTGAGGATGACAGCGGGTTGCAAAAACAGTTTAAGTGGAGTTTTGCAGATTATCAAGTTGAAATAGCAGGGGATAGAGTCAGTGCAATTGATGCATTAAGACGTTTTTCACCGAAAGTGGTCACTCTGGATTTAGGTTTACCACCAGACCCTGCTAATGCGTCTGAAGGCCTAGCCACTTTAAAAGAAATTTTACTGTTAATACCTAAAACGAAAGTGATTGTCGTGACCGGTAATGATGACCGAGATAATGCGGTTAAGGCTGTGGCGATGGGGGCGTATGATTTTTATCAAAAACCTATCGATGTTGATTTGTTGAATATGATAGTCAACCGGGCTTTTCAATTAAGTGGATTAGAGCAGGAGAATACCAAGTTACAGCAGCAAGTTCATGAGCCCTTGTCAGGACTTATTGTCAACTGTGAAAAAATGCAAAAGTTATCTAGAACTATTGAAAAAATTGCTCCTAGTTCAATTACAACGCTGCTATTAGGTGAAAGTGGTACTGGAAAAGAAGTATTGGCACGCGCAATCCATGAATTAAGCCCTCGGGGTGATAAACCCTTTGTTGCTGTCAATTGTGCTGCAATTCCAGAGAATTTACTTGAAAGTGAATTATTTGGTTACGAAAAAGGGGCTTTTACTGGTGCCACCTCTAAGACAATAGGCAAAATAGAATTTGCCAACGGCGGTACTTTTTTTCTGGATGAAATTGGTGACTTACCCTTTTCTTTACAAGCCAAGTTATTGCGCTTTATTCAGGAGCGAGTGATAGAGCGCTTAGGGGGGCGTGGTGAAATTGCTGTTGATGTGCGCATTATCTGTGCTACGCATCAAAATATTCAAGCTTTGATAGATTCCGGGGGCTTTAGATCAGACTTATTTTATAGAATAAGCGAAATGGTGATTGATATCCCACCCTTACGCGAACGTGAAGGGGATGCTGTTGTGATTGCTAAAGCGTTTTTGGCTCGCTTTAGTGGGATCGAAAATAAAGACATAATAGGTTTTACTGATGAAGCAAAGCGAGCGATTGAAATATATCAATGGCCTGGAAATATTCGTCAGTTAGAAAACAAAATTAAACGCGCTGTGGTGATGTCAGAGACCCCTTATATAGGTTTGGATGATATGGCTTTGCAGAAAGTGAGCGATGCGGAGGCTTTGCCTCTTAATTTGAAGCAAGTTCGCATACAAGCTGAAACAGTGGCAATTAAGAGAGCATTGGTTCACACCGATAATAATATATCAAATGCTGCGAAGTTACTTGGCGTGACGCGGCCAACACTTTATTCCCTTTTAGATAAATATGAGGTTGAGTTTTAGGAGACTTTTATTTTTAGCGAAAAGTAGTGACTGTTCAGTCCCCCTCCTTATCAAGGAGGGGTTAGGAGAGGTTTATTAGAAAAAGGCTCTTCAACTGCTATTTTACAAAGAGAGGTCTGAACAGTTACGAAAAGATTGCTCACCCTACAAATGCCTAGTTAACATCTCTGA
>CAZLLL010000296.1:0-4952 GCA_964560255.1 uncultured Methylomonas sp. | reverse complement strand
AGAAAAGATTGCCCACCCTATAAATGATGGCTTGTCCCCTCTTAAGTTGGTAGCCTACATCTTTAAATAGCACTAGATGTCACCTTCTAACGACACCCTATTCCGGTTATTACTGCTTAAAATCTATTACCTTTAACTGATGCCGCTCTAGTAATTTATAAAATTCAGTACGATTACGCTTTGCTAATCTTGCAGCCTGACTGACATTGCCATTAACTGAGCTTAACAACATGATCAAATACTCCTTTTCAAACTGAATTTTTGCTTCTTTTAAGCCTTGTAAAGTTGTGTTTTTATCACGTAATACTTTCTCTACCAGGTTTGCTGGCACAATAGGTGTGGTCGCAAGCGCTGATACATGCTCGACAACATTTCTTAACTGTCGAACATTACCAGGCCAGTCATAGCTGAGTAACATCTCTAAAGCCTGACTAGAAAACCCTTTTGCAATAGGGACATAAGAACTCTCAGGATGACTGATAAAGTGATTTGCTAACAAAGCAATATCTTCGCGACGTTCTGACAATCTGGGTAGTGACAAAGTAGCGACATTTAGACGATAATATAAATCCATTCTAAAACGCCCTTCTTCAGCATTTTTTTCCAAATCATGATGACTTGCCGAAACAATACGCACATCAACTGGAATGTTGGTATTTGATCCTACCGGCCGAATTTGTCGCTCTTGTAAGGCACGCAGTAGCTTAACTTGAAATGAGGGAGACATATCTCCAATTTCATCCAGAAATAACGTGCCTTTATTAGCTGCTTGAAATAACCCCACTCGATTATCAATAGCACCTGAAAAGGCACCTTTACGATGTCCAAATAACTCAGATTCTAATAATTCTTCCGGTATTGCACTACAATTTACGGCAATAAACGGACCATTAAATCTAGGACTGGCTTTGTGTATAGCTTGTGCAATCAATTCCTTACCGGTACCACTCTCTCCGTGAATAAATAAACTCGCATCTACCTGTGCAAGTTGTTTAACCTGGCTTAAAAGATTTTCCATCAACTGACTACGCGTTATAATATCACTACGCCAGCTTTCGCTTTCCTGATGACTCAGATGCCCGGGGTTAAGTGCTAATGCTTTGTGAATTTTTTCTTGTAACTCAGGAATATCAATTGGCTTGGTAATAAAACCAAAAACACCTTCAGTAGTTGCTGCAACAGCTTCTTTTATGGTGCCGTGAGCAGTAATGATAATAACAGGAATCGCTGGATGATGATGCTGAACCTGTTTACATAATTCCATACCATCCATTTTTTCCATACGTAAATCGGTAATGATAAGTTGCGGCTGCCGTTGCGGAATAAGACTCAGTGCTTCCGCACCACTACTTGCTGTCTTTACAGATAACCCAAGCGCCTTAAGACGCATAGAGAGCAATTCCAGTAGACTGGGATCATCATCAACTAATAATATACATTGATTGGAAAATTGACTAGTACTAGGTGAGCTCATTATTTAATCATCATTATGAATACTGGTTGCTATTTCTTTAAGTGCCTCAAGTTTTGAGATAAGCTTCTCAAGTTTTTCAAGCTGTTGCTGATTAATTTTTTTTAAATCTATTATTTGCTGTTTATAAGAACGAGTGGAACGTATTAGCTTACTTAGTTTTTTTGTTTTTAGTTGTAACTTTCGCAATAAGCGCAAGTGATATTCACTAATCCAGACTAATTCTGAATCAACTATTTTTTCAGATTCCAGCATTGATAGAATTAATCTCATATCTTTGTAGTTTATACAAGGCTTTACGCCTATTTCATTAACATGTAATGCCAAAACCCACCCTGCAAGCCAATCTCCTTGCTGAAATAACTGTTTATATTTTATACAAGTTTCTGTGGGTTTTAAATTATATTCAGCGTTAAATCTTGCTGCATATCTCATAGTCTGTTCGAGTTGATTCACGACTGGCACGAACAATACTGCTGGTTTCTTCTTAGGTTCGGAAACAAAGAGGTGGTTCTGACAGCCAGCTAAACTGACAGCGCAATAAAAAATAAACAACCATTTCATACTTTGTTACTATCCTTGTGTAATTCTAGGTGACAAGGGTAAAATAATTAAAAAGTGCGCCCCACAGTATTGCTCACTAGGTGCTAGTATTTTAATTTTACCATGATGTGCTCCAACATATTCTTTTACTAAACTAAGACCTAAGCCAGAGCCTTTTATTTTCCAGTTTTCTGGTTCTTCTTGCCGATAAAACCCAGTAAAAATATGTGGCACTTGATCTTTCGCAATGCCAGGACCTTGATCAGCAATTAACAGATTTAAAAGATCCCCGACAATATTCATCCGAATGAATATCTGACCACCAATCGGTGAAAATTTAAGTGCATTGGAAAACAAATTACTTATTATTATCTTGATTTTATCGCGATCTGCTACTAAATCAATTGTTTTGTCCTCTAATTCAATCATTACACTTTTCCGATCAAGTAATAATTGATAATCAGAGCAAATATTTTCCATTAACTGATTGAGGTTAAACAGTGAAAAATTCATTTTTACCAGAGTTGATGACACATTTTGGTATTCAAGTAAATTGTCAATCAATTCACTTAAACTGATATTAGCAACTTGCAAGAGTTCAATGATTTTATGTTGCTCACTATTTAACTCCCCAACAACTTCATCTCGAAGCAAATCAGCTCCTTCTACCAAGGTGGCTAATGGGGTCTTTAACTCATGTGAGATTGTTTTAATAAAAAACTGTTTACTGTTTTCTAACTGATTAAGTTTTTGGCGCAACCACTCAAGGTGTTCACCCACTTTACGTAAGTCGCTTGGACCTTCAATAAAGATTCGCTTGGTGACATAGGCATTTCCCAGTTTACGAATTGACTGTTCAATACACTTTAGCGGCCTATTGATAATATATAACAATGACAATCCTAGAAAAAGTGCCATCACCACCGAGCAAATTGCAGCCAGAATAACTTTCTCTCTAATCATCGTTACCAGTTCAGATAAAGATTTAATCTCATTGGTAACTTGTTTTCCAATCTGGGTTACAAGATTCTTTGCATCTGTACGCAATTGGACATATTCCTTAATATCATCAATACTTAACTTTTCATTCTGCTGATTTTTTATTTTTAAAATTTTATTATACAACGCAACCTCATCATGCGTAATCTTAAGGAATTGTTGTTGTAATTTTTCAGGTAATTCATAAAAATTAGTGTCGGTCACAATACTTATAAACTTATTATGGTGCTCCTGATAGACAGCAAAAACTTCAGGATCATCAAGCACCTGATACTCCCTAATACTTCGGTCTATATCTAGTAGCTGATCAACCATTATCTGCGTATTATTAGAGATACTAATAGTCAGAAATAAATCTGTTCCCTGTTCAGTAAATTCTTCAATGTTATCTATACTATATTCGATTGTAAAAATCAAAGGTAAAGTAACAATAAAAAAGATGGTTAAAGTCCATTGAAAAATAGAACCAATTTGAAACAGACCCAATGTTTTCCAACGTTTACCCTTACGGCGTTCTGTTAAAACCTGTTCAGAATTTTGTGAATTACTTGGCTGCATATGATGACAGATTATAACAAAATTACGACTTTAAACTTAAATAGGCAACATCTAAGGGACGTGCACGAAATGACAATTCAGCGTACTATTATTATGTAATCGTTCAGCCCCCCCTCCTTATCAAGGAGGGGTAGGGGAGATTTTATTAGAAAAAGGCTCCTCAACTCTCATTTTACAAAAGGGGATTCTGAACGGTTACAATATTATACTTCAAGCGTCACTTGTTATGGCTCTTAAACGGCAATTTATCATAAATAAAAAAGACGAACAAAAAGACAAATCAATTACTCAAGTTATTCCGTGCACATTCCTTAGATAGTAGGCCGGATTCTTTTAGAAAAATTATTGGGACTACTGTCCCCAGAGACATATTGATTAATATGAAAAACTTCTTTTGCTGCAGAAAAACTTAAATCTGTATCAATGTCACCATTTTCATAAAGCATTTGGTCAGCGTAACCATTCGCCAGTATCCTCCAGTCGAATCTATTTTTAGGTGGAGAAATAGTACTGAAATCAGCACGCAAGGTCGTAAAACAATTATGAGTCAAGGTATTATAGAATTCTGCTTGATGATATAATTTGTTAACTCGTGCGATGATAACATTAAAAATTTGGCGCACTTTCTGTTTATTAAGCCTTGTGGGATACAAAAAAACCTCTTCTTTACGAAAATTAGTTCTAAGACGAATGATATCGCGTTCATCAGCCAGAATATAAATCATTTCATACTGCTTAAAAAAACCCTGTAAAAGCCTCTGAGGCTCCCCCTTTTCCTGCCTAGTTTCAGCTGATACAGCGAGGTATTCCCCATTGTTAAAACCAAAGCTGAGAATAGTATGAGCGACTACCGTGCCCCCATCCCAGTATGACAAAATAAAACTTAAACTTTCCAGATCATTTAAGTGATAGGTTTTATCATAATAATTTTCGCTGAAATCGTTTTCTGCCCGATAATCAAAGTTACGTATATCAAAGATCTCAACAGTATTACCTTGAATAGTCGCATGGGGTGATTTAGCAACACTCGGCATCCAGATACGATCATTTGACGGCTGCATATTATTCCAGCCGACAAGCACTGTAGTATACAACAGAATAATAATAGACAGTGACATACGTTCAGGGAGGAAAAAAAAGACACTTAGGATACTGATAGAAAATAGTCCAGATGCAATTGCGGCTAACTGAGCATTGGGTAAAAACATAAAATAAATTGCGATAGCACTCCATCCCCCAAAAACAAACAGACAACCCTTTAGAATTGAGTAGAACAGAAATTTAAGCATAATGTTGGTGCGGACAGAGTAATAGCATCTATTTATACTTATATTATTCGGCTATGACAAGCATTAAAAACATAATGGTCAGAGGAACACTC
>CAZLLL010000295.1:0-4958 GCA_964560255.1 uncultured Methylomonas sp. | reverse complement strand
TAGTCATAGCCTGCCCTTGTGCGTTAGTGATTTCAACGCCTGTCAGTATTGTCGCTGCATTAGCCTGTGCAGCTAGGCAAGGTATCTTGATTAAAGGCGGCATCTATATAGAAGCACCTGCGCACCTGAATGCCATTGCCTTTGATAAAACCGGAACCCTGACCTGTGGAAACCCTGTGGTGACGGGGCTTTACCCGTACAATAATCATAGTCAAGAAGAGTTACTCAGTCGAGCAGCCGCTTTAGAATCACGCAGTAACCATCCATTAGCCAAAGCCATTTTAAACTATACCGAAAAACAAGGTATACAGATTGCCAAAGCAGCGAATGTCACTGTTTTACCAGGTAAAGGGGTGACAGGCTTATTTAATGGCACTGATTTTTGGCTGGGCTCCAGGCGTTATCTACTGAAACGTGGACAGGAAACGCCTGAGATCAGTCAACAGGCTATCACATTAGAACAGACAGGAAAAACAGTCATTGCCATTGGAAATGATCAGCATGTCTGTGGTCTGATCGCTATTGCCGACCAACCCAGACCACAAATTGAGTCAATTTTGCAGTCTCTTAAACAGCAGGGTATTCAACATTTAGCCATGCTCACGGGCGATAACCAGATCACGGCAGAAAATATTGCCAGAGAGTGTGGTATAGATGAAGTTCATGCGGAATTACTCCCCGCAGACAAGGTTGAGATAGTCAGTCAAATGGTGGAACAATATGGCAATGTTGCCATGATTGGTGATGGTATTAATGATGCACCCGCATTGGGTAGAGCCAATCTGGGTATTGCCATGGGCGTGATGGGGTCTGATGCAGCGATAGAAACAGCCGATATTGCCTTAATGGGAGATGACCTTTCCAAACTACCGTGGCTGATTAAACATTCAAAAAGAACATTGCGTATTATCAGGCAAAACATAGTCTTTGCACTGACACTTAAAGCGGCTTTTGCAATGTTAGCATTTGCCGGAATGGCAACTTTATGGCAAGCCATTGCAGCCGATATGGGTGCTTCATTATTGGTTGTGGCAAATGGGTTGAGATTATTGAAACCCAAAGATATTTGAAGTATCGACACGTAGAATGTAACAACGTTGGCATTATTATTTTTAATGCTGTTTAGAGTTATTCTTGTGAATATTTATTAATAATCAGTGTGTTATAATATTTAGTGTACTTCATTTTTTGAAAAAACGAATAAAACTGTATTTCACTTGGATTCCTAACAAATGAATTATTTTAATCAATTGATTTTAAATAAGTTTTATTTATTTATTGATTCACAAGAACAACTCTATTACAGTGATTGCGTTATTTTTGTTGTCAATACATCGGACAGTATGAAGGAGATATAGCATTGAATCTCTGATGAAATTATCAATGTGTTGAATATTCATCATTGATTTTATTTCTCCAGGAACAACAGGCAGATTTGGTGTCTTAATGCGTGAACTGACAAAACGAAATGGTGGGACATTTCTTGCTTTGCCGATTTAAAAACCGCAGAAAATCAAAAGGGAAAGCCTGCTTTTTTTGCCTCACTTTGCTATGATACAAAGCTATCAGATATAGAAACATTAGCCTAATAGTTAACAAGATGGAAAGAAAAAATCCTATTTACATCCTTGATAAAGGATTTTTCCTGATTATCATACTTGTCAATATCTTTTCACAGGCTTATGCAGACGAGTTCCTAGGGGCTGCAATTGATTGTTCCAAGGTAAACATTAATTTTATAGATAACTCGGAATGGACGAAAAGTGAAAGGGTTGAGGCAATGGATAAAGCCTTTTTTGAATCCGTGAATCGTTTTGAGCTGTGCCATTTATCAAACCAGGCCAAATCATCAAATCAATCTGGATCATCATCCAATTCAAGTGGAATCGATCAAGCATCAAACGACAATAGTGCAGATGAAGTAAATTCTGTGGCAAGTCAAGAAATAACGGGGTCAGAAAAAGAAACGACTCCGCCCGCCACTGATTCTTCACAAAACTCTAATATACCTGAAAATAGCCAAAGGCAGGCAGACAAGGTAAATACAGATGGCAAAGCAAATGGCACGACACCTAAAGATATACCAGCGGCTAATAATGATGATGTTATAGCCGCCCAAATTCGACTAGCAGCTGAAATTGAAAAAGACCCTATTAAAAAAGCAAAACTTTGGAACGAGTATCGAAAATATAAAGGGCTAATTGTTAAATAATGATGAAAAATAAATACCAGAGATCAAAAAAAACGATTGCTTATCTACTTATTTTTTTACATATCCTGACCGGTTGTGCAACGACAAAAAATCAAAACCCCGCAAACAAAGTAGGACCAAAACTTTCTTCCTCTTTCGAGAAAAAAGCGATTGATATACCTGTATCCATTGCTTTGCCTAAACTGGATGTGATTATTCCTGTTTTTGACCCAGGACTATCCGAAGATGCGAAAAATTACAAGGAAGATGGAGTATGGCCCGAACTACGTCAGGCAGAAGCCAATCGCTTTGCTTATAAACTGAAACAGGCACTTGATAACAGCCATCACTTTGGCGCAGTACGCGTTACACCAGATGAGACCGCATCGGGTGACTTATATGTGTTTGGTAAAATTGGGGCATCAAATGGTGAAGACGTTGAATTTCAACTGAATGTTGTTGATATTAGCGGTAAACAATGGCTCGACAAGAATTTCGAACATGAAGTAGAAGAGTCCTTTTATAAAAATTCTAGAAATAAGGGTAAAGATTCCTATGACCCAGTTTTTAAAGAGGCGGCTGATGAAATTATTAATGCCTTAAGAAAACATAACTCTTCAACACTGGACAACCTAAAAGATATTGCCGACCTTCGGTTTGGCGCAAGTTTTAATGATACTGCTTTTATGCAACATATAAATGCTGAGGATACCCCTATCAAGTTAGTCAGCAAACCCAGTGACAATGATCCTCTGTTTCAGCGGGTAAAGGCCATTCGTGTACGTGAACAATTGTTTGTCGATAATCTGCAACAAAACTACCAGTCATTTTCACAAAATATGGATAACAGTTATTTAACCTGGCAAGCTGCCAGTTATAACGAAATACAATTGCGTCAAGAGGCAAAGAGGATGGGGATTTATAAAACGGTAGGGGGAGTATTGCTGATTGCGCTAGCAATAGCAGCGGCTGTGGCTGGTGTCTCTAGTGCATCTGGCGTTGCACTTGGCGCTGTGGCTGCTGTGGGCGGCATCGGGGGGGCTTTATTGGCCTCGAAAGGGTTTCAGTCCATAGAAGAGGCGGAGTTACATAAAGATGCTATTGATGAGCTAGGCGAATCAATTGATATTGAGTTGCAACCTCAAGTCATTTCTTTTGAAGATAAATCAGTCGAATTGACGGGTAATATACAACAGCAGTTTATGCAATGGCGAGTCTTTTTAAAACGCATTTATGAACAGGAGTCTACCCCTGATCTGATACTTTGAGACCCTTGTGATATTTGAACAGAAAATTATAGAAGCTAAAGCAACGCGGCGTAAGCAATATATTAAAGTTACCGCTGGCTTTGTTATAGCATCACTACTCTGTGCCTGGGTAGTTTTTTTTATTTCCTCCGATCATACCAATGATGAAATAGAAAGTATTCCATCCAGTGATTCAGCCAAAATAGAAAAAAAGAAGGAGGTCATTAACACAGCACAATCCCCGTCAATTCCAGATGATCAATTACGACAGACCTATATCAGTGCGTTGAGTTATTATGAAAATAAGCTAAAACCGGAGCTTGATAAAATTGATTTAGCGCGATGGGACTATCCTCAGTCTCAGCAGCTTGATCGTTTAAATGATGAGGCACTTGCAAAATTTAGTACAGCTGATTATGCTGGAACTGTCAGTTCTATGGAACATAGAACCCAACTTGCTCAGACGATGATTACGGCTAGTCAGCGTGAATTTGTACAGGCATTATCTAATGCACAAAGCGCATACAATGCAGATCGTTATGAAGAGGCTAATATTCAGGTGGCAAAAGCATTGATGCTAGAGAAAACATCTTTAGAAGCCGAAACGCTATCAATTAAAATAAACAAATTACCCGAGATTTTAACGCTAGTTGAAAAAATAAACACCGCCAGGATTGAGAATAATACTGAGAAAGAATTAAGCCTGATAAAACAGCTGGTCAAACTTGCTCCTGAACGAAAATCAGCGATAAAACGACAACACCTATTACTTAATGCCCTTAATCATAGAAACTTCAAGTCGTATATTGCTCAAGCACATCAGGCAATAAAACGGGGTAATACAGAAAAAGCAAAACAGACAATCAGAGCGGCTAAAAAGATTTTCCCTGACCGTCAAGAAATAGGAGAAGCTACCACAGCACTACAGGCACTAGAGAAAAAACAGCGCTTTGGAACTTATCAACAAAAAGCGCAATCCGCCATGGCTGCTGATGACTGGGAAGTTGCAAAAAAGCAATTAGAACTAGCTTTACAAGAACATGCAGATGATAAATCCATTCAACAATCATTGCAAACAGCAACAGCAATTATTAGCCTTAATAATACGTTTGAAAAGCAGATAAAAAAACCTTATCGTTTATCCAATAAACAGCTTGCAGCAAAAATGAGCGACAAAATAAACAAAGCTGCTGCATTTGTTGATATGAGTCCATCACTGCGTAAAAAAACAAAAAAACTCTCTTATCTTATTCAGAGCATGAATAAAAAAATCCCTGTGGAGATAGTCTCAGATAATAAAACGCATATACTGCTACGTGGTGTTGGTATTGTTGGTAAAACGACATTAAAAACCATTCAGTTAACACCAGGGCGATATAGCTTTGAGGGGAAGCGCAAAGGTTATAAATCTAAATTAGTCAATGTGCTTATCCCTTATGAGCAAACAAGCTACCGTATCAGTCTCCATTGTGACGAGCCGATTTAGCCGGTGGTGTCGTCTATTAGCTGTTAATGGAAGT
>CAZLLL010000294.1:0-4966 GCA_964560255.1 uncultured Methylomonas sp. | reverse complement strand
TCTTAGCCTTTTGAAGAATAGATAAAAACCTGTCACACAATCAATACCTTCGCCAATTTTGATTTATGCCAAAAACATCAATTTTTGATCTATGTAAATCAATAGATTACATGTTGATGAATTTGACAAAATGAAAATATTTTCACTTTGGCGAAGGTATTGACAATGATTTAAATATATTACTATGCAAAAACATCTATCAACAGAAACTGTTAGAATCAGCTTTTATCATCCTGGCAGCCACCCTGCAAAATAAATAAGTCCTTCAATGCAAAACAAGACACATAATTTTAATCCCATTGCGACTGCATTACAGCCAGGTATTAATCTATTAGAAGCCAGCGCGGGTACAGGTAAAACCTATGCTATCGCCATGCTTGCCTTGCGCTTTGTGGTTGAGAAAAACTTCTCCATTGAGCAACTTTTGATTGTCACCTTTACTAAAGCGGCGACCAAAGAATTAAAAGAGCGGGTGCGGGCACGGATTGTTGAAGCAAAACAGTTTTTTACCGGGCAGTCGACAACAGAACTAGATCTGACTATCCGCGACTGGGCAGAAAAGCTTCTTACAAATGGTCAGGTCAATGAAAAACTGGCTACCCAACGTCTAAACAATGCCTTACTCAGTATTGATCAGGCAGGTATTTTTACCATCCATGGATTTTGTCAGCGCTTATTAAAAGAACATGCTTTAGAGAGCGGACAAATGTTTGATGTTGAGCTCAGTGATGAAACCCAGGCAGTACGTCAACAAATGGTTGAAGACTTCTGGCGCGTGCAAATTTATCCTCGTAATGCCTGGGAAGTTTCTTTGCTTTGTCATCAATACGCGACACCAAATGACCTATTCGCAAGTCTAGGTCGCTATCCCCCCACACTGATGATTTATCCTGAGTTAGAAGACTTAGGTCATTTATTGATAGAACTTAAATCACAGGCTCTGGAAGCAAAAAAATCATTAGATCAACAAGGTGACTCTTTAATAGCGGCAGTAGAGGCAGGTTATTTTAAAAAGCCCCTGACTGATAAGTTTTCTGAAACTTTTCAATGCATCAGTTTATGGCTAGCTGCGACAGCGGAGGATACTAAGGATTTTAGCTGCCCTTGCCCTAAAGATGCAGACTTTAAATTATTCAGCAGTGATAGTTTAGCCAAGGAAATTCGGGTAGCACACAAAGGTAAACTTGATTTTGATGGTCGCGCTTTTGACCTATTATATCTTTATAGCCAAAAGGTCAGTCTAATGTTGCGCCGCGCACTCGCAGCGGAGCTACAAAACAACCTGGAGACACGTCTACAGCAACTGAATATCATGTCCCATGATAGTCTGATTACCCGTACTGCGGATGCATTATCAACAGAAGGCGGTGAATTATTAGTCCAGGCAATCAGTCAGCAATACCGCGTAGCATTAATAGATGAATTTCAGGATACTGACCAAAACCAGTGGCATATTTTTTCACATTTATTCGCCTCACCTGAACAGTATTTGTATTTAATAGGTGACCCGAAACAGGCGATCTATAAATTTCGCGGAGCAGATATTCACTCCTATTTACAAGCGAAACAACGAGCACAGTACCATTATACTTTAGGACAAAACTGGCGTTCACATCCGCATTTAGTACAGGCGATTAACCAGCTTTTTAGTCGGTCTGAAAATCCCTTTATTTTTCAGGATTTAGAATTTAATGATGTTAAACCCGCATTAAATGCTACAGATGGATTTTTATTACAAAATAATCAGCCACTTGCGCCTTTGGCTCTTTGGCAGTTAGCTGAAAGTGATACAAAAACCGGTTACTGGACAAACGCAAAAGCCGCTGATGAAGTTAAAATAGCCATTACTAATGAAATTTTAGATTTACTCAATAGCGAGGTTTTATTTCAACGCGATCAAACTACACGGACTGTAAAACCTGCTGATATTGCTATACTAGTGCGCACTAATAAACAGGCAGTACTTTATCAGGAGGTCTTAAAGCAGGCGGGGGTTCCAGCAGTATTAAACAGTACTGCCTCGGTATTTGCTAGTGCTGAAGCGGGTGATTTACATCAATTGATGTTGGCTCTGGTGCAACCTGCCGATATGACTTTATTAAAGCAAGCGTTATGTTTATCCTGGTTTGCACTGGATGGGCAGCAAATTTATCAGACCTTGAATGATGAACTTCAATTAGGTGCCTGGATAAGCCGTTTCCAGAATTACAATTTACTGTGGCAAAAAAAGGGTTTTATGGCGATGATGCTACATTTTCTAAGCCAGGAAAATGTGCGTATACACCTGGCTAAAACGGATCAGGCAGAAAGACAAATCACCAACTTACACCACCTGCTAGAACTCATTCAACAAGCTAGCCTGGATGAACACTTAGGCTTGCACAAGACCATAGACTGGCTACGTTCTGCCATTACTGCTGAAAACAACACCTCGGATGATCAACAATTACGCCTGGAAAGCGATGCTGATGCGATTAAAATTGTGACGATGCATCGTGCAAAAGGGCTGGAATACCCGATTGTTTTCTGTCCTTATCTTTGGGGACGTAGTGACCGATTGGCAAAAGAAAAGAATACCGTTATTTGCCATGCGCAAGATGAAATGCGGGTGGATTTGGGTTCGGGAAATTTTGCACAGCATCAAGACATTGCATTGCAGGAAGAATTAGCCGAAGATTTACGCATACTCTACGTTGCTTTGACACGTGCAAAATATCGCTGCTATGTGATCTGGTTAGATAGCCGTACAGCAAAGCAGGCTAACCAGTCCGCTCTTTCATATCTATTATATAATCATGCGGATATTAAGTTTAATGAACAGCAAGCCCTATTACAGGAATTAGTCACAGGCTCACCCGATAGCTTTACTTATAAACTACTAGAAACAGGCAATAACATTCAGGGAACTTATCAGCAAGCTGATGCAACAATTGAGTTATCAGTGCCTGCACAAACACGGCATTTATATACTCACTGGCAAATGAGCAGCTATACGGCTCTATCCTATTTAAGTTTGCATGAAGCGCATGAATTACCTTTAGATAAAGCGGAAGAAAGCAATGATGCCACGCCGTTAACAGATGAAGCGCCCTTAGCATTAGCGAAAGGCGCACATACTGGCAATGTAATCCATGATTTACTGGAAAATATTAGTTTTACAGCATTAGCACAACGAGAAGATATTAGTCAGCAACGTGATGCAGCATGTCAGCGTTACGGCTTAAAAACTGAGACACCTGAACTTATTAATGAACTGCTGTATCAGACGGTAAATACAGCACTTAGTACTGATGACACAGACTTTTATCTTGCCAATATTGCCGAGCAAGATTGTTTAAAGGAAATGCCTTTTTATTTAAATCTGGTAGATTTTTCGACCGAACAGATAAACTTTATTCTGCAAGATAGTCCCGCATTTCAGCCGCTGTCTGACAAACAAATGCAAGGTTATTTAACGGGTTTTATTGATTTAATTTTTGTTTATCAAGAGCGTTATTATATCCTGGATTATAAAAGCAATGCCTTGAACGACTATCGGTCAGAGAGCTTAACGTTTGCCATGCGGGAACATAATTACGGATTACAATACTGGCTGTATAGCGTGGTTTTACACCAGTACTTACAAACACGCTTACCTGATTATCAATTTACCAAGCATTTTGGTGGAGTGCGTTATTTATTTGTACGCGGGATGCAGGCTGGGCAAAGCATGAGTGGTGTATATAGCGATATGCCTGATGAACAGCGGATTAATGCCTTAGCAGAATTGTTTAATCCAGTGTTGTGAATGTAAGTTTATAGAATGGGGCTTAAAATATAACGGAACATACAATAGATAACCGTTCAGTACAGGGTGTTAAATCTATTGTGTTCTGCGACTTAAATATTCATACACTTTTCAATAAGGTTTTTAATGTAGGGTGAATTCTACGCTGTTTATAACGAAATAATTGGTGGTGACTTCTATTAGCTGTTAATGCGATTACTACCAAGAAAAGCCCGTTGATGCAATAATTATTACAATATTAAACAATGAGTTATATATTTACCGTATTATGCACAGTTAATAGTAGTCACTACCGAATAATTAATATCCTTACAAGGGTTTTCGAAGATATCAATGATGCAGAGTTTTTGGGCTCTTTTCCCGTAACCGTTCACCTACCCCCTACAAGCTTAACCTGTTAATTTAACTGTAAATTATTTCTCAGTATTTCTATGAAATTGTTTTTCATCATTTCTGAGTCAAAATTTCAATGACTTACAGTGGTTATTTGCTGCTGGCATATTAGTCTGATCTATATAAATCAATATGTTAAGGGGTGGGTGAACGGTTACCTTTTCCCTTTGGCGTGGTCAATAAAAATAATATAAAACAATGTATTACATTGCATTTTCTTAGTTATATTTTTTAAAAAATAACCATTAATTTTGCTATTATCATCAAGATTACTGATAAATTTCATAAGAAACTCAATAATACCGGCATTGTTGTAATTTTTTTTGCGACGAAAACCTGTTACAACTTACGTTAGAAACTTATTTTAGTCACTTGTAGCAAGTTGATTATTAATGAATAATACCTTCACGCCAAAAGGAAAAGAACCAGTTTTTGTTATCAATTGATAGTAGTATAGAAATAGAAAGGCTCAATATATACAGAACAGAGGTAACACCTTTGATTGAGGGTCATGATTCATGTTCCACTTCTACATACCCAAGTGGCAACTATATAGAAGGTTGGGCAAGATTCAACACAATTATACAAAAAGGTAGTAATATCAGGTTTGAGGCTCGCATAAAACAATAATAATATTGTTAATTACGAAAATTGGGGTCGAAAATTGGGGTCAGACTCGAATTAAATTCAGTTTTCCATAAATGACATTAATCGAGTCTGACCCTAATTCTATAGAAAAAGCCTTTGGTTGGGTGTTTTTTTATAATTCAAAAGACTATTTAGAAA
>CAZLLL010000293.1:0-4968 GCA_964560255.1 uncultured Methylomonas sp. | reverse complement strand
TGGTGTATTTTAAATCATTTTTTTAGGAGGTGATAGCCGCTCAATGTAAGTTTATATGGGACATGCGCATTTTAAAGAGGCGTTTGTAATTTTTGGCAAACCGGGATCTTCGTGTAAATTATTAAATCCATTACGCGATTCGGTTTTAAATAAATGCATTGCCAGTCAGGCCGTCATTAATTGTAGGCAGGTTGAACAAAAAAGACGCACATATTGAAACGTTTCTGATTATAACGGATTCTGTTGATGATGTAAGTGTTTGATATATTTACCTTAAGGGCATTAATCTTTGAAAAATTAAGTTTTGGTTGTCTGCAATGAATAGCTTAATTATGGTTTTTAGCCTTTTGAAGAATAGATAAAAACCTGTCACACAATGATTTAAATATATTACTATGCAAAAACATCTATCAACAGAAACCGTTAGAATCAGAAACGTTTAAAGGAGACGTATCGTTTATAGCTGATATTAATTTTGTATCCGAAAATGAGGCAACTTTGACTGTTCTGGATTGCTCGCCTGTCGATGAGTGTGATTTTCATCCTGGGAGTATACTGGCTTTTAAGAAGTTTTTTTAGTTATTGACTCGTGATCCCTGAGTTGGGCCGCCCCATGTAACACGGGACAATTTAATTATTCTACTATCAGCAGGCTACGTAATAAAGTTAAAAATAAGAGGACTGAAGCTAGGGGCTTATATTTTTCAGCAGCTCAACTTCTGTATTTTGTTTGTGAAAAACACAAGACCTTTTGCCTTCTAAAGTCGCAATTAGGGGGCTCGTCAATCCTTATTTATACAGGTAAGGATTAATTAGGCTAACGTTAGTAGGCTCAAAATGGCGTGTATTACGAGTAGCAATAGTGAGGTGATGGTGAAGCGCAGTTGCGGCAATCATTAAGTCGGCACTGTTATGCCCAAGCTTTCCACTTAACTTCCCCCAACGACGAGCAATACCAATACAGAGTGGTAATATGCGTTTCTCGTATCGTTGTAAAATAGTATCCAGCCAGCGTTGTAAATCATCTGCGAAATCTGGGTTAACACGCTGCTGCTGAATAATACCGCGCTCTACTTCCCCAATAGTGACTACACTAAGATACACGTCTTCCGAATGAATACTGCAGAACCATTTTTCCAGGTTCGGATCGCGTTTTTTGCGTCGAATGGCGGATAGAATATCAGTATCTACTAGATAAGACATTATTCAAAATCCCTGAACTGGATATCTACACGTTTAAATTCACCCTCATCAGTCGGCATACTCAGTAAGTGATCAATAAAGTTCGGTGCCTGGGTGGCTTCAAAGCGTTGAAATTTTTCAAACTCATCAATGGATAACAGGACTGCGGAAGGTACGCCACGACGAGTGATTACCTGCGCTTTGCCTTGTTGTGCAGCATCAACGACTGCACTAAATTTATTTTTTGCATCTTGTAAAGACCATTGTTTGGTTTGCATACATATCTCCTAGCTAGCTTTCAATCTAGCTATATTATAGCAGAGATTTATGCAAAACTAGCTGTGTTCAATAAATCAATGCAAAACCAATGAGATCATCTCGTAGGCTGGGTTAGCTTATTGAGCGTAACGAAATAACGTAACCCAGCATTTTACGCAAATACAAAATTCTGCAGGGTTGCGTTTTTATTGCCACGCCATCTCAACTAAAGTATCTTCTGTCAGTGCGGGAATAACCCGCAAGCGCGCATCCAGAGCAAAAGCCACGGTTAATCCCAATAGAATCAGCTTAAAGCCGATTAAATTAGCCATGGGCGAATCAAATCCAAACCATAAACCAATATCCGGTAAGTAATTATAAGCCATTCAAAACCTGGTTATCACTTGAACAATTAAAGCTGGTATACCGACGCGTTCATATTTTCCTTCAAAATTCAAAAGCCCTTCGACATCCCGGTTTTTGAGCACATCAGGTAAAATACCCAGGGCCAGAACCAAATGGCCTCCAGTCCATATGGTAGCAGCCAGTACATGTAATGTTAAAATTAATTGGTACACTGGTTCTCCCCTTCGTTTAAATCAGTAAACCATTGTAACTCAGTTTGTAACACTATCGATCTGCTTAATACCTGGAGAGTTAAAAGTTCTCAAATAATTTGTAGTTTTGAAACGCACTAATCCCTATAAGTCATTGAAATAATTAATCTATTAAAAATCTCTCCATTAATAATAAAAAATTTTAATATTCAATTATTTCAGTTGGTTACGAGAACTTTTGACTCTCAAGTTAATACCTGGTTTCATAACAGCTTGCCAGATAATACCTGTTACAAAACATAATGAGATCAATAACGCAATCCAGTAGATATCATCCATTTCAGGGCTTTCTGCTCTGCTTTAACCTCTTCTAATTTCTGTCCTTGTACAGCCTGTGCTGTATCCATTGGCTGAGCGGGTGCTGGTTAGCTTATGGACTACAACTCGAATTCAATTCCCGTATACCACATGCGCGGTGTACCTGGGCGTGGTCCATGTGGCTGCCGAGTTGCAAGGTAATCGGCTTCAAACAGATTATGCACGCCTGCAAAAACTTGTATTCCAGTCCTTATATTATAGTGCGCTTCCAGATCAACAATCGTGTAGGCATCCGTTTTACCAAAACGCGCATCAGGATCACCTGCTCCATTAAGTTCCTGGTCAACATTACTGGCACTGGTGAATGTTTCGCTGACATAGCTGACACTTAATCCCGTTCCCCAATTGGAAAACTCCAGTGAAGTCCCCGTACTGAACTGGACTTCTGGTATATAGGGTACAAAATTCCCTTTTTCTCCATAACTAAAAATTGAACTCGCGTTTGTAGACTGGGCTTCGCTTTGTTGCTTGGCATTGGTATAAGTAAATGCCATATAATAAGGGTTGCTGAATGACCAATTATTGGCGAGTCCTAGATCAAAGTGTCCGGATAACTCAATACCACCCGAACCTACCGTCCCGAAATTATCATTGACCCCCGAACCAGTACCACCAATATTATTGACGACGATAAGGTCTTCAAACTGGGTATAGAAACCAACGATTTCAGCAGAATATACGTTGTCACTGCTTGCAAAACGCGTTCCAATTTCGTAAGCAACACTGGTTTCTTGTTTCAGTCCCTTTATCGCTCCCCCTGGAGAAGGCGGTGAGAATCCAACGTGTACGCCTCCAAATGCTTGCCATTCATCCGTGAAGTTATAACCTCCACCTAGGCCTCCACCAAACATGTTTAAAGATGCGTCACCCGAAGTCCCTTTTTTAAAGTCACGCCGTAGCATTTTAACGTATTCATAACGAAACCCCGGTGTGATCCAACCGTTTCCAATATTGATTCGGTCTTCTATGAATAGTGCAACCGCTTTGGCTTCATCTTCACGGTTAGCTTGCGATCCTGGGACTCCGTATGTTATGTTAGTAATGGCGCCATTACTATCTTGAGTATAAATATCTTCCTGCTGGAAACGCGCTTCCTGATCATTATGATAACGTAGCCCTACGGTAAGCTCATGGTTTAAATTTTCGGTATTAAATCGTAGCGTGCCCTCTGATTGTATGCCCCAGGCAAAATATTTCCGGTTGTTGTCTCGCACTCTCAATCCACAGTCAAACTGGCCTCTTAGGCAATCAAGTCCATCACCAGGATAAACCCCGCCAGAAGCACCTGCCAAGGCAGAGGACAGGCTTAAATGGCCTGAACCGCCGCCGATATTACGAATATCATTTAGTTTATACCAGCTCCGTTTGAAGTGGCTATAGTAAGCTGTTGTTGTCAGGTCAAAGTTATCCGTGGGTGAGATAATATGTCGCAGATAGGTGCGATGCTGTTCCTGATCAATATTATCGAATCGTGAACTAGAATAACGCCGATAAGGATCAGATTTAAGATCTTCCGTAGTTAAGCCCAGATAGCTTGTATCAGACTCTCTATCTGTATAGCCATATTTGAACTCGAACCGCTGATACATATCCGTCAATGGTTCCCAGGACATCTTGATCATCGGTTCTATATTGGTAAAACCTGTCTCGTCAGTATTATTGAACCCTGGTGCAGCATCAATCGTCTGGAAGCCATCAGCTCCGCGAACATAGGCATCAAATACATAACCGAATTCACCATATTTGGTTTCATGGGTGTTACCATAAATGGCATGCGTACTCCAGTCATTATAGGCACCATATTGGGCACGCAGATAGATTCGCTCTTCCTCTGGTATCGGCGTAGACAGGAAGTTGATCGCTCCGCCCGTTGTGTGTGGGCCATATCTGATCTGGCTAGACCCCTTCATTACTTCCAGACCATTCATGCGTGCTATCGTTGGCGAATAATAGGCGGCTGGCGAAGCATATGGCGCAGGCGCAGCGAGAATACTGTCTTCCATTAGTGTTACTTTTGCACTCCGAGTGGTATCCACACCCCGTAGACTAATGTTAGGAAATAGGCCATAACCATCTTCCGGACGAACATAGACCCCGGGTACTTTCCTGAGCACCTGGTTAATATCATTGTAAGAAAACTCTCTCAACGATTCAAAATCAATGTATTGCGCAGAACCAGGCGTACTATAAATTTGAGAGGGAGCACCTAATATACTCATGGGTGCTAATTCCTTTGGACTAGCAGACTCTTCAGCATAGGCTATTCCTGTGTGTGCCGCAAGAAGTAGTATCAGCGGCGGGCTAGCGTATGAAACGCGCGTTAATTTATAAAAGTGCATATGTATCCAAAAACTAAAATAAAAATTAATGATAATCATTCTTATTTGTATTGTCAAGAGTGGCTACGATATTGTTGCTTTCTGATGAGTACAGGGGGAAATAGCTTTCTGATAAGTAAATTCTATTTCTATGCCGTATAACAACGCTTAAAGGGGATGGTATCCGTGGAATTATACTTCGCGCGGTCACGGATATGCTTGTATAGGAATGGGAATCAAATAACGTGTGCATTCTGACTTGTCTTTTTGTTCGC
>CAZLLL010000292.1:0-5009 GCA_964560255.1 uncultured Methylomonas sp. | reverse complement strand
TAGCAATTTGATTATTAATGAATTATACCTTCACGCCAAAAGGAAAAGAACCCTTAAAGTCAGCATAACTCAGCTTGACGTAGTGAAATTAACAAAATTTTAGCAAGTTATGATAACTTTGTATTTATAAGTTATATGCTTACTAAAGTCAAGCAGGGATAAGCCTTCAAATTGTCCGCAGTTTGTTAATTTGCAGTTATTTCAATGCATCTGGTTTTAAGTCTGTAACTTACGGATCTTTTATTTCCCCTGGAAAGTAGTTTACACTTTTATTTATACCATTAATAAATGCATGACAAGGTGTAGGGTCGAACACCTGATCTCACGGAATTTGTGATACCTACGTAGGAAATTGTACGCTTTGGGTTCAGAACAAAATCTTATGAATATGTATAAACTTGTTGATTTTTTTGTGATGAGGTCAGGAGTTCTGAGGGTGTATTTTAGGTATCATTGGAGCCACAATAGTTCCCGTGGCAGCCATGGTGCATAAAATAGGTTCTTTTCCTTTTGACGTGAAGGTATAATTCATTAATAATCAACTTGCTACAAGTGATTAAAATAAATTTCTAACGTAAGTTGTAACAGGTTTTCGTCGCAAAAAAAATTACAACAATGCCGGTATTATTGAGTTTCTTATGAAATTTATCAGTAATCTTGATGATAATAGCAAAATTAATGGTTATTTTTTAAAAAATATGACTAAGAAAATGCAATGTAATACATTGTTTTATATTATTTTTATTGACCACGCCAAAGGGAAAAGAGCCATAAAATACACCCTAAATAAATACTCCCACACCAAAAAAGTTAACTGAAAAATGCCCTAATGTATTATGAATAAAGATTCATAATACATTAGGGAGACAGTGCATTTAATAAAAAACGTTAAAACAGGAAGGTCGAGTCATAAATTCTTGATTTTTAGCCTTCGTTCACGCCCCCCATGGGTGACTCACAATCAATAACCTACCAGGATATTACACAGGGTTTTTGTTTGTCTTCAAGGTATATACACGGCGCATAGCAATCTACGTCATTATTTATATTACGCAGAAGGTAGACAGAAAGACCAGCAAAATGGCTAGGGTATTTGTTGTGAGTTGCCTAGGTAACACGACTACTTTATTGTTTAATATGAATAACCCCACACCTTCATCAGCAGAAACATCAGCAAAAATAGATGCACTTTATACGCAAATGGGTCATAAAGCATCTATTGAGTTCCTGAAAATCTGTATTGATACCTTAAATTATACGCAGACATCATTGCTGCAATATACCCATAAAAAAGACTGGAAGCAGGTAAAAACATTGATACATAGGTTACTTGGTTCAGCAAATGTATACGACAGTAAAAAATTACGCAATCTATTGCAAACCATTAATGATGATGAAATATTCGAGCAAAATCGAGAGTTGATTTTACTAGAAATACAAACTGAAATCATGACAACAGTTTCTCATATAAACAAGAAACGAGATATTTTTATTAATAATAGTGCACAGTAAATCTGGGGTGTTAATCTATTGCTTCTATTGTTAGGCTACCAACTTAGGAACGTACACGGAATAAGTTAGGCACACCGCTACGCTGGCGCAGTATTTTTATTCGTATTCAAGACGTAGAAATAGGCGCATAGCCAGCTACGTAACTATTTCTACAACGCTGAAGACGGATAAAAAGGCAAGCAAGTTGCTTAAGTTATTTCGTGCACGTTCCTTAAGGCGGGACATTATAGGGGAGTAGGCTTTTAACCTACCCGTACAATTCACAGGCTACACATGTAGGCTAAAGCCTACTCCCCATCGAGCGTACTAAAATGCGTAGCCGAATATTTCAAGTATAATGACCTTGTTGTACCCAGTACAACAGCTTGTTTTTGAGTTGTTCAGCGCCAATAGGTTTGGTTAAATAATCATTCATGCCTAGGGCAAAACATTTCTCGCGTTCAGTTTGCAGGGAGTGGGCTGTCATGGCGATGATAGGTAAAGCAGAGGCTGTATAGTGTTGACGAATAATGCGACTTGCTTCAAGGCCGTTCATTTCGGGCATTTGTAAATCCATCAGGACCAGATCAAATGATTCTGCCTGTAAGATGTAAAGTGCTTGCTGACCATTTTCAGCCGTACTTACCTGAGTACCTAAGGTCACTAGGCATTGCTGTGTTAACCATTGGTTAATCGGGTCATCTTCCACAAGCAATATTTTAAGGTCTCGTAATTCCGCTATCGGTGAACCGGGATGATATTGACTCAAGGGTAAACTATTATCATATGCCGATTCTGTTGTTATGCCAAATTTAGCATGCAAAGTAAAACAACTGCCCTTTTCAGGTTGACTTTGCAGGGTAATTTTTCCGTCCATCAGTTGTGCTAGCTGTTGTGATATAGTTAACCCTAGTCCGGTGCCACCATATTGTCGGGAGATAGAATGATCACCTTGCGAGAAGGGCGTAAAAAGTTTTTGCTGTTGCGCCTGACTGATACCTATGCCGGTATCTGTGACTGTAAAGCATAATTTGACAGCCTCTGTATTCTGTTCTAATAGCGTCACGGAAATATCGATTTTGCCTTTCGGGGTGAATTTAATGGCATTAAAGCCAAGGTTACGCAGGATTTGTGTTAATTTATGCGGATCCCCCACAAGTGTAGAGGGGATATCGGGGTTGATTTGTAAGCTAAGTGCTATTGCTTTAGACGTGGCCAATGTTTCCAGATCCGACAAAAGAACAGATAAGGATTCTTGTAGATTAAAAGGGATTTTTTCCAGAGCTAATTGACCAGCTTCTCCTTTGGAAAAATCCAGAATATCATCAATGACCTTTAATAAAGTGGCAGAAGAAGTCATCATCTTATCGAGATATTCAAGTTGTGTGCTGGTGATGGCAGTTTGACGAATCAAGCCTCCTATACCGATAATCGCACTGATTGGTGTGCGGATTTCGTGGCTCATATGAGCAAGGAACTCGGACTTTACCGCCGTTGCTTTTTCTGCTGTATTTTTGGCCTGTTGCAGTTCAAGTTCAATTTGACATCGATGCTGGATTTCTTTGGTCAGCCGTCGGTTCCAGTAAGTGATGATGCCTATTATCAGGAAGGCAATGCTAATGATCTGCCACAATACAGTGAAATCGAAATGATGTGTGTATTTGATAGAAATCCAGTTGTTATATAGGGCATTGCGTTTATTGTGGGGAATCGTTTCCAGGCCTTTTTGCAGAATGTCAGCCAGAATCTGCCAATCTTTGCGCACGGCTATCGCTAAGTTATTTACGTAAGAAACGTCTCCCACGACTTTGATGTGAGTGAGTCCAGACTGGCCAATGTAATAACTCGTGGTGATAATATTGCCTATTAAGGCAAAGGCTTCGCCGTTAGTCACTTTGTTGAGTGCCGCATTAATATTAGCTGTGGATATCCACTGAACATCCGGATAATGCTCCTTTAGCCAGGCTTCAATAGCATAGCCCTCAACGACTGCAACGCGTTTGTTCGTCAGTGCCTCTATACCGCCAATATAGGCTCTGTTTACGGCAGAAAAAATACCGTTTGCAGTGGATAAATAGGGGGAGGTGAAATGAAACAAATTGCTCTTTGGGTGTGTGGGTGATACAGCGGGTAGGATATCTAATTCACCGAGTTCAAGTTTTTTTAAAGCTTCTTTCCATGATAGCTTGTTTGTAAATTCAAAATGTAAACCTAAAATGTGTTCTAATTGATGTAGATATTCAATAGAGATGCCCTGTGCTTGTCCATTATCACCACGAAATTCAATAGGTGCCCAATAGGGGTCATAGCCAACACGAATAACAGGATGCTCTGCTATCCACAACTGCTCCTCTACAGTGAGTTGAAGGGGTTTGTGTACCTCGACTAGCTTGTTATGGTAGCCTAGCCAATGTGCAACGATAGCGTCTTGTTGTGCTTTAGTGGCAGACAAGACGCTATTAATAATGGCTGTTAATTCAGGCCAGTCCTTACGAACACCTGAAACAACATCAGAACTTAGTTCTGGGATGGCCCCCACAATTTTAAAGCTTATCAGGCGGTTTTGCTGGCGCCAATATTCAAGTGTTGATGTATGAATGATGAAATCGACCTGAGCACTGACTAAAGCCGTCACTAGGCTGCCCTGGCCATCATAGGAGATAAACTCTAGGGTCGGATATTGCTTGATAAACTCCGTATATATACGCGCTGAACCCATGTAGCCTATACGTTTACCTGCCAGATCGGCAAGTTTATAGCCTATCGGCGGGGTGTTGCCTGGAGCAAAGATATAAAAATGTGTTTTATAGTGTGGTAGCGTAAAATCAAAATCGGGGATAAATTCTTTGTTGGGTATCAACATGCCGACCATATCTGTTTTTCTCGCAATACTTTCCGTAATCATGGCTTCCCATGTTGGAGACAGTTTGATGCGGAAGTTAATCCCGGTATATTTAGAGAGTAAAGCACAGTATTCTGGAAGAATGCCGAGATATTGCCCCTGTTCACCTATGAGCAGGACTGGGGGCAGGTCAGCAACAAAGCCAACGCTAATTTCAGGGTGTTGCTTTATCCATTCCTGCTGTTCATCAGAGAATGCAATTTTTTGTGCGACTTGTGGTTTAGCATGAGCGAGGTTGGTCAGATTACAGGCGACCAATAAAGCAAGGGAGTTAAGGCTTAAACTAAACAATCCGGCTATGGCTATAAGGATAGGGTTGATGATTTGAACGAATGGCATATTAGAGGGAGGAGCGCAGTATAGTGAAAAGCAAAGGAGAAAAAATATGAGTCCATCTTTCGGTTATATTAACCAAAGCAGCTCAATATTAATGGCTTGTGATTTAATAGGACACGACAAATTTTGGTGGTGACGTCTATTAGCTGTTAATGGAAGTTAGGGGCAAGAAATGCCTATTGATATAATAATTATTAGCTGATTAAACAATGAGTTATATTTTTCGGCATCCTTCATTCGCCTGTTTACACTTTTACGATTTTAATAAGTTAAGTCAATT
>CAZLLL010000291.1:0-5016 GCA_964560255.1 uncultured Methylomonas sp. | reverse complement strand
GGAAAAAAAATTAAGGCAACATTTAACAAAAGATAATGTAATCCCAATTAAATTAACAGATTAATATTAAAATGATCGTTTTTGTTTGTACTTGAATTAAGGGTAATCAAACCTAACAAGGGTGATCCAGTTGACCGTTGGTAGCGCAGGTTTTTTTGCGAAGGTCATTTTTTATATCAAAGGTCAGTGTTTTATCAGAGTCCATCTTATATCTGCCAACGGCACCTGACCACATCGATATGCTACTACAAAAAAACTAGCAAATACCTAGTTTCTGATTAAAGGGTGAGTACTTAATATATGGCAAAGAATATTCAGGCAATTCGTGGTATGCACGATGTTTTACCTGAGCAAACAGCTCGATGGCAGTTTGTTGAACAAACAATAAGAGACGTTTTGGCGGCGTATGCATATAAGGAAATACGTTTACCTATCGTAGAAAAAACAGAACTGTTTAAACGCTCTATTGGTGAAGTGACAGATATCGTTGAAAAGGAAATGTATACCTTTGATGATAGAAATGGTGACTCATTGACGTTGCGGCCGGAAGGAACAGCTGGGTGTTTAAGAGCCTGTCTGGAGCATGGGTTATTACATAATCAGGTACATAGACTTTGGTATTACGGTCAGATGTTTCGTCACGAGCGACCACAAAAAGGTCGTTATCGTCAGTTTATTCAGTTGGGTGTGGAAACGTATGGCATGGCAGACCCTGAGATTGATGCTGAATTAATATTACTGAGTCATCGCTTCTGGCAACGTTTAGGCATAATTGACAAAGTAGAATTACAGTTAAACTCCTTAGGGACCATTGCCGAAAGGACGGTTTATCGAGAGCAGCTGGTAGAGTATTTTAGTGCGCATAGCGAGCAATTAGATGAGGATAGTCAGCGTCGCTTAAAAACTAATCCTTTGCGTATACTTGATACCAAAAATCCGGATATGCAGACATTGGTTGAAAATGCACCGTCATTAATGGATGCTTTAGGTGCAGAAAGTAAAGCGCATTTCAAGGGGCTTACCGATGTATTAGATGCTTTGGGTATCCGTTATGTGCTTAATCAGCGTTTGGTCAGAGGGCTGGATTATTACAGTAAAACAGTGTTTGAGTGGGTGACGACAGAGCTAGGAGCGCAAGGCACTATTTGTGCTGGCGGCCGATACGACGGGTTAATTGAACAACTGGGTGGTAAAGCGAATCATGCTGTAGGTTTTGCCATGGGTATGGAACGCATACTGGCTTTACTGGAATCGCGTGAGAATCTGGATAATATTCAGATGGTTGATGCCTATCTGATTTTAGTGGGTGATGCCGCAGTAAAAGCAGGGCTAGGTTTAGCAGAAAAACTCAGAGATAGCTTGCCAGACTTGAGATTACAGATGCACAGTGGAGTCGCAAGTTTTAAAAGCCAGTTTAAAAAAGCAGATAAAAGTGGTGCTGATTATGCATTGATTTTGGCCGATGATGAAGTTTTAAATGGCACAATCAGTATTAAATATCTACGCACAGATCAGCAGCAGCAGACTGTGGTACAGACAGAATTAATAGCACTGTTACAAAGCTAAACAAATCAACACTATTTTAAGATAAAGGTAAACATTGTGGAAATTTACGATACAGAAGAAGAACAGGTAGCGGCATTAAAAGACTGGTGGAAAGCGAATGGATCTTCTGCGATCACAGGCATTATTGCGGCGGTCATTATCGTTGCTGGCTGGAATTTTTGGCAAAGTTATCAGCAAGATAAAATAAACCAGGCTTCATCTATATATCAGAGATTAGTACAGGCACAACAAAAAGATAAAGCAGAATCAGTTGATGAACTTGCCGGTCAATTAAGTAAAGAATATAGTTCGACTGCCTATGGTGCCTATGCACTTTTATTTCGCGCAAAAGCAAAAGTAAAACAACAGGATCTACCGGCCGCTAAATCCTCACTGGAGCAAGCCATCGCGATGACGGATGATGCTGAATTAAAACATGTTGCACGTACTCGCCTGATCAGAGTATCCTTGGCATTACAGGAATATGAACAGGGTTTACAGGTTATTGCTAATGTAGATCAATCATCTTTAGGGGGCTTTGAGGGTATTTATGAAGAGCTGAAAGGTGATTTATATGTTGCTATGGGACGTGTAGGTGAGGCAAGAACTGCTTATCAGGCTGCTTTAAAAGCAGGCCCTAATTCACCTTTGCTGCAATTTAAATTAGATGATTTGACAGCGAATGACAGTGTTGAGGGTTAAAGCTTTATATGCATGGCTATAATCTAAGATAGAATTTTAGTGACACTTAATAATATAACGCGCATTAAATAAAACAGCAGAAGATAGCTCCCATATAGGGCGTGGGAACTATAGAGGTAGATTGTTTCTTGCGAGTTACCTAAGGTCTACTTCTAAAAAATATATAAGATTAAGAAATAAACATGGCAATTAGCGAAAAGCAAAGGCAAAAGAAATTAGGTAAGAAAAATAAAAAAATAAAAAATTCAAGCAAATTAATAACTCATTTTTCAAAGTTACTAGCTAAATCGTATAGTCATTACCCCATTCATGAGTGTTTAGTTCCAGATGGCTTATTTGATTCTGGTATTGGTGAAATTGTCATTGCTCGTAGACTGACTAACGGAGATATAGCATTAAGTGCTTTTATTCTTGATGTTTATTGTTTAGGTGTGAAAAATGCTATGTTTAAATTAATTAGCGAAGATACCTATGAAAATGAATATAAGCAAACAATTGCAAACACTCATGAGGAACAGGGTTTTGAAAAAACGCACCCCTCTTGTGTAAAAAAATTAATAGAGGGTGCTGTTGCTTATGCTAAAAACCTTGGTTTTATGCCGCATCGTGACTATGCAAATGCGATTAAGTTATTATCGACAGCAGATTCAGATTTATGTCCAGTTTCATACGATTACGGACAATCTGGAAAACCTTATTATATTCAAGGCCCACATGAAACACCTAAAAAAGTAGATATGATAATGAAGAAATTACATAATAAATGCGGTGAAGGCGGCTACACTTATTTGATTGTCATTGGTGACGAGCCTTCTGGGGAATAAGTCACCGGAATGGGCGCGAAATAAGTTGAGCAAGTTGCACAAGTTATTTCGTGCACGTTCCTAAGTACTTATGCAAAATTGATTTAACTTTTTTGAAAAGATATAAAATCTCCAATATTTATGTAATTTTTGAAAATTTGAATGTTTTTTACAAAAAAATATTCAATCAATTTTGCATAAGTACTTATGTAGACTCGTAGGGCGCGGCTTCAAGCCCGCCTTTAAATAAGCTCTGGTTGTTGGCGGGATGACGCTGCGCCCTATGGTTATCAAGCGTTCCATATTAAAGCGGTAGCTCAAACGATATTTGGGTAGTTTATTTTATGTGGGTTACTTGAGCGGGTCTGCCAGTAGATTTAAAGAAGATACTGATATAATGACATATATTAGGAGCTACGATAAGTACTATCTCTTTTATAAATAACCATAAAACTCAGTTTCTTAATTTATGGTAGCAGGTGATATAGGCATTCTCAATAGTTGTTGAAGCTATTACTTGACTCTCAAGTTTTTGAGTAACTTTTAATTTAAAAGTGGCCAAATTCATTAGTTTTCACTGTAAGAATTTGATTGTAATTAAAAATTATTTTTATTGCTAATTTTGCAACTTAAAATAAATCAATAGCCTACAAAAAACTTGAGGATCGAGTATTAGCTATACAGATTATTTTTATTAAAATATTGATTGTTAAATGCATAAAATTTTGGCTTTATTATTTATTATTAGTTTATCGGGCTGTGCCACCCTCACCAATATGACAGATTCTGTGGGTGACTTATTTAAAGATTCGGATAACTCAGAACCGCCAGCCGAACTGACTGAATATCAGCCAGAAGTAAAGCTGGAAATTATCTGGGATGAATCTGATGGTGTCGGGACGGATGAATTAGCGGTGAACTTAGTGCCAGCAGTTGCGGATGGCAGGATTATTATTGCTGATCGGGAAGGCTTGATTCAGGCAAGAAGTTTACTGGATGGCGAGTTGTTCTGGGAAGTTGAAATTGATATGCCTATTTCAACAGGTCCTGTTATAGATAATGACTTACTGTTTATTGGTACCAGTAAGGCTGATGTTTTAGCCTTAAATACAGCAACAGGAGAAGCTGTCTGGAAGCAGAGGGTTTCCAGCGAAGTGCTATCATTGCCCGTGGTTGTTAGTGATACCGTGTTAATACGCTGCCTGGATGGCAAGAATATTGCGCTGAACAGAAATAGCGGTAAGCAAATCTGGGTGGTTGAGCACAGCATACCTGCACTAAGTATCCGGGGTGAAGGAGCGCCTGTCGCTATTGATGATGAGAGTGTCGTCATCGGTTACGCAAACGGTAAGCTAGTGGCTATCAACCTACTTGATGGGGCTTATTTATGGGAAACCAGTATCGCTACTCCCCGAGGGCGTTCTGAAGTAGAACGCTTAACAGATATTAATGGTACACCTGTATTGCAGAGTGATATGATTTTTGTCAGTAGCTTTAATAGGGGCATTAATGCAGTCACGCCTGTTGATGGTGATGTGTTATGGACTAATGACACTATTGCCGTTAATCAGGGCTTGACGGTAGATGACCGTTATATATATTTGAATGATGCCAGTAGTGATGTCTGGCAGTTAGATCAGCGTAATGGTGCTTCATACTGGAAGCAAACCGATTTGCACCAGCGACAATTATCTATTCCAGTGGTTTATGGTGACTATGTGGTGGTAGGTGACTTTGAAGGATATTTACACTGGTTATCTAAAATTGATGGCCGTTTATTAGGGCGTATAGAAATTACAGATGAAGCGATTATAGCGCAACCGGTTGTGATTGATGATGTACTTTATGTTTATGCCAGCGATGGAACCTTAGCAGCTGTTAAGGTATTATTGTTTTAGGAAGCAGGAAATTAATAATCGTCCAATATTGGACAGGATTTTTGTTCGTATTCAAGGCGTAGTAACAG
>CAZLLL010000290.1:0-5019 GCA_964560255.1 uncultured Methylomonas sp. | reverse complement strand
AGCCTGCTATGCGCCTATTTCTATGCCTTGAAGACAAACAAAAATCCTGCGCAATTATGAGTAGGTTATTTCGTGCCCATTCCTAAGGAGGGGTTAGGGGAGGTTTTATTGGAATAAAGGCTCCTCAACGCCCATCTTACAAAGGGAGATCTGTAAGATTACCTTTAATTTTATTTAGGGTTTATGCATTTTATCATTCAGCTTGTTTTTATATTTTGCGGCGTTATCACACCTGTGACAGCGACAGATTTTCCTCTTTTATATCAATCATTACCCGCATTGACAGCGAATGAACTTGGCGTGATTGTTAATGATGCGGATCCCTTAAGTGTTAAAATCACCCATTATTACCAGCTGAAAAGAAAGATTCCTCAACAAAATATTATACATGTTCATTTTAATCCTGGGAGTAGAGTCTTATCAGTCAATAAATTTAAAAAAATAAAAAAAAGGGTTGATGAACTAAGTCCCAGTCATATTCAGGCATATGCGTTAACCTGGTTGCAACCTTTTAGAGTGGGTTGTATGTCCATAACAACTGCTTTTGCTGCTGGGTATGATGAAGCATTCTGCGCCAACGGATGTGAGAAAACAAAAAAATCTCCTTACTATGCAAGCGAGCTTGATAAGCCTTTTACTCATTACAAATGGCGACCAACCATGGCTTTGGCAGGCAAAAACTTTGTAGATGTAAAAGCGTTAATTGACCGAGGTGTTGCCGCTGATTATAGTCATCCGAAAGGTCGAGCATATCTGCTCGCAACATCGGATAAATCACGTAGTGCGCGAGCTGTTTTTTTTCCAGAAATAATGTCAGTTTTTAAAGGTTTATGGCCCGTTGACATCTTGCAAAAGGATTATATTGAAAACAAAGCGGATGTGATGTTTTATTTTACTGGGAAAACGCATATTAAAAAAATTACATCGAATGAATTTTTACCTGGTGCCGTTGCTGATCACTTAACATCAACTGGAGGTGTTTTGCAGGGTAGTAAGCAAATGAGTATTATTGAATGGATAAAGGCAGGTGCAACAGGTAGCTATGGAACTGTTGTTGAACCTTGTAACTTTGTACAAAAGTTTCCCCATCCCGGTATTATGATGTCATATTACATCAGAGGGAATAGTTTAATAGAAGCATACTGGAAAAGCGTTGCCTGGCCAGGGCAGGGTATTTTTATTGGGGAGCCTTTGGCTAAACCTTTTGCGTATAAATAAACAGGCTACCAACTTAAGACGGGACATACTTAATATTTGTAGACTATTCGTTTAAAGGCGTAGGTTGTGGGTGAGGTACGAACCCCAACAAAATAGCATAACTAAAGTGTTGGGGTTCGTACCTCACCCACAACCTACGCAGCTTAGGAGCGTGCACGAAATAACTTGGGCAACTTGCTTGTCTTTTTATCCGTCTTCAGCGTTGTATAAATAGTTACGTAGCTGGCTATGCGCCTATTTATGCGCCTTGAATACGAATAAAAATACTGCGCCAGTTGCCCAACTTATTTCGTGCACGTTCCTTATCTCAATTTATTGTCTTTAAGAAGGGTGCTAACTTTAAATGGAATAAGTTTTCAATAATATAAATTTATCCCGCCTTAAGTTTGTAGCCAAATATTGGATATAGAAATGACATATAAATTCGTAGGTCTCGGGGAAGTATTATGGGATATGTTTCCAGAAGGAAAAATGCTGGGAGGCGCGCCTGCTAATTTCGCCTATCACGCAAAAATGATAGCAAGCGGGCATGTTCAATCCTTTATCGTGTCTAGTATTGGCAATGATGAATTGGGTATTGAGATAGAAGCTGCATTGAGTAATCTTAATCTTGATCAAAGTTATTTAAGCCTTTACTCTAAGCATCCAACAGGGGCAGTGACAGTTGAAATTGATGCAAATGGCTCCCCTGCGTATAGTATTGATCAGGATGTAGCCTGGGATTATATACCCAAAATATCGACAGAATTTGCAAAGTCAGTAGATGTAGTATGCTTCGGCACATTAGCTCAAAGATCCTCAGTATCAAAAAATTCTATTCAGCAGTTTTTGGCTGATGTGCCGGAAGCTGCATTAAGAATATTTGACATCAATTTGAGACAATCATATTATTCTTTAAATCTAATCCGAGAGTCATTAGCATTGGCGAATGTGTTTAAAGTCAATGATGATGAAATAGTCGTTGCTGGTAACTTGCTAGGTATAGCAGGCGAAGAAGATTATATTATGCAAGAAATAGTTGATAGATATGGTTTAAAGCTCGGTATTCTGACTAAAGGGAAAGAGGGAAGCACACTTATTTCAGCTGAAAAAATTTCTTCATGCTCCGGTTTTGATGTATCCATAAAAGATTCTGTCGGTGCAGGCGATGCTTTCACGGCTGCTGTTGCTGTAGGATTACTGTGCGGTTACGATCTGGATTATGTAAACGAAAGTGCAAATAAACTTGCAGCATACGTCTGCTCAGTTTCAGGTGCTACGCCAGAAGTACCGGAGGAAATTGCGTTAATATTCAAGCAGGAATTTTAAGGCGGAACGTACAATGGAAGTGATGAATATTAGCTATTGCTGATTTCGGCTACTTTTTTACACGGGACTTATTAAAAACCGTAGGGCGCGGCTTCATATACTTTGGCATTGGCGGGCAGCAGCTGCGCTCTACATGCAATGTAAATGTAGTGCTTTAAGTTTGTAGCCCTGAGTTACTTGTTTTATAATTCTAGTCTGAAGAATTTTGGTTTAATTTAATGAGGATCCTGGTTATGGCTTTTAGCAAACAATTAGAATATGGTGGACATGCCTTGGTTTGGTCTGGAGACTGGACACCAGATGGGGCGCGACGAGCTATTGAAGGTGCTACACAAGCGGGGTATGATTATATAGAAATTGCTCTTTTAGATCCATGGAAGGTAGATGTT
Organism: uncultured Methylomonas sp.; assembly: GCA_964560255.1. Classification (GTDB taxonomy): domain Bacteria; phylum Pseudomonadota; class Gammaproteobacteria; order Methylococcales; family Methylomonadaceae; genus Methyloprofundus. The sequence goes on along the minus strand of CAZLLL010000290.1, from coordinate 2,104 downwards.
GCTTTGACTAAAGATCTTTTACAGGAATTTAATCTACGTGCTCATGCATCACTTGGATTATCTTCTAGCACCGATGTAACCAGTAGAAATGCGGCTATTGTTGCAAAAGGAGATGAGCTGCTGCGTAAGGCGACAGATGTTCTTGCTGCGATTGGGGGAACTGAACTTTGTGGTGTAATATATTGTGCTTTGGGTAAATACCCAGGGCCAGCATCAAAAGAGAATAGAATGAGTTCTATTGCTGCAATGCAGCGTTTAGCAGACTACACTGCGGATAAAGGCGTTAATATTAATCTGGAAGTTGTTAATAGATATGAAACAAATATTATTAATACAGGACTTGAAGGTCTGGCATTTCTTGATGATGTTAATCGTCCCAATGCTTATTTACATCTGGATACCTATCATATGAATATTGAAGAAGACGGTATGGAGAAATCCGTTCTAGCAGCTAAAGAGCGGCTTGGGTATGTGCATATTGGTGAAAGTCACCGTGGCTATCTTGGCACAGGGAATGTAAATTTCGAAAAGTTTTTTGCTGCCCTTAAGGTTATTGATTATCAAGGGCCAATGACTTTTGAATCTTTTTCATCAGAAGTAGTTGATCCAAACCTTTCCAGTACGCTTTGTGTTTGGCGCAACCTTTGGGATGACTCCGATGATTTGGCTAAAAAGGCTCTTATGTTTATGAAAGAGTACTATTAAAATATTTCAAGCCTATGTATTTAATCTGATTTATTGTTATTAATGAAAAATCAGCGACAGAGTTTAATATTTATATAAAGTAACAGAATTCATAAAAAGCTAAAGCTTTTTAACGCCTGCGCTATTTACCTATTGAAAAGTGTAAACCATTTTTGGGTGAAAATAAGAGGTGCTGACAGATGGGATAATAAGCTAAGTTGGAAGCATAGCTTAAAGGCACCGGAAGAATACAGTCACCATGGATAAATAATTTCCGGATCCCATTACGCCTGAGATCCGGCTTAATATTAACGGCCTCTGCGTCCCGCCTTGGGGGATTCAAAGTTTACTTTTAAAGGTTTACCCTTAAAGTCTTTGCCATCTAGTCCAGCAATTGCTGCGCGTGACTCGTGTCCTTCCATTGCAATAAAACCAAAGCCTTTGCACTCGCCAGAAAAAATATCTGTGACAAGTTGAGATGAGCGCACCGTACCGTATTCAGAAAATAAGTCCTCAAGTTCTTTTTCGGTAGTGCTTGCAGGTAAATTGCCAATAAATAGTCTTTTCAATTCTGCTACCTTTGTTGATTAGTGTGGCTACTATTGAGTATTAACCACAAAAAAAGAACCCCGCCGTAGCGGGGATCGTATATCTATATTCTAGGACTATCGTTGTGCTGCAATAGTAAACTTACATTTATGAAACTTTATTCAAGCTATGGGGCTGTTTTAGTCTCATAGTCGTTAGAAATAATCAGCTGACTAAATAAATAGCCATATCGGCAGTCCTTACAAAAAATTATCTTAACCAGCGGTGACGCTCGTTGCTTGTGGACCTTTTGGACCATTTTCTACATCATAGTTGACTGCTTGCCCTTCTGCCAGAGTTTTGAAGCCTGAACCCTGAATTGCACTGAAATGTACAAAAACATCTGCGCCGCCATCATCTTGAGAAATAAAGCCAAAACCTTTTGCTTCGTTGAACCACTTAACTGTACCTGTAGCCATAATCTAACATACCTGAATTAAAATTAAATAAAAAATAGAGTTGTGTACAGGTTATGAAACAGGGAATACATGAGGGGTAACACGAGGGAACAACCATAACTGCCAATAACAAAATCTGTAACCAAGGCTATTATAAGGATAACTTTCAGGTTTTACCAGAAATAATTGATAATTCAGAGGACTAAGTAGGAAATTTGGTAAGGTGCAGCTAATAATGACTACTTTGTATACAGGATTATTGCTTATTTTGGCTACCAGTTTAAGGCGGGACAACTCCTTTGCAAAATAAGTAGGGTGGGCAGTTTTTTTGCCCACCATCAAGTTGAACCTCGGTGGGCAGAAAAGATTGCCCACCCTACACCTAGGAGGCTGTCCAAGAACTCATCAAAATGACTCCCATTTTTGATGTTTCA
>CAZLLL010000289.1:0-5048 GCA_964560255.1 uncultured Methylomonas sp. | reverse complement strand
CTCTAAATTGTATTAAGTATTTGATATTTAAAAAAAAGATGTTAAAAATATCACGGAAGACTTTATTAACTAATTGATTTTAAAGGGTTTTATTGCAAAATAAGATCGATATTTTTATTTATAAATCAATGAGTTATAAATATCTCCGTGCTATTTTTTACATTATTTGATTATATATTAATAGCTTACCATAAATTAGAGCGGGAATAGCTGGGTATTTTGTTGGGGTTCGTGCCTCACCCACAACCTACACCTTTAAACGAATGGCCTACAAATATTAAGCATGTCCCGTTTTAAGTTTGTAGCCTTCAAGGCGCACAAACTTAGCTTTAGCGAGCTACGTAACTGTTTGTTCAACACCGAAGACGAACAAAAAGGCAAGTTATTTCGTACACGTTCCTAAGGGGGGACTGAACGGTTACCACAAAAAAGTGGACTAAAGTCCGCTCTACGTATCCCATTTAGTCAAAATAATATGATTGAAACAATCTATATAGAAGAAAATATCCTACAACACCCGCGTGTATTAAATATTTGTGCACGATTTCCAAAGGCGAGAAAAATCATCTGCACCCGCTATGGTGAAGTATTTAACCCCAAAGCACAAAATTTTCGCTTGCAAAAACAGCAACCCGCTCTGATTCTGGCTGAAAAATACCGTGGTTTTATGCTACAAGCTCCAGCTAATTACGGAATAGGTGCACAACAAAATTATTACTTTTCACATATGCTGAATTGCTTATATGACTGTCGCTATTGTTTTTTGCAAGGCATGTATCAATCAGCTAATTATGTTTTATTTGTAAATTACGAAGATTATTTTGCAGATATGCAACGGCTTTGTGCGCAAACGCCTGATGAAGCGGTACATTTTTTTTCTGGTTATGACTGTGATAGCCTGGCTTTAGAACCAGTGACTGATTTTGCCAAAGAATTTTTACCTATTATTCGTGCATTGCCGAATGCGTGGATGGAGCTGCGCACGAAAAGTACTCAGGTGCGCCAGCTGATGGAAACAACGCCTTTTGAGCGCTGTATTGTGGCGTTTAGTTTTACCCCAGATGAAATTGCTAGCGCATTAGAGCATAAAGCGCCTTCTATCTTCAAGCGCTTAGATGCGTTGCGTAAATTACAGCAACAGGGCTGGCCCATCGGTTTGCGCTTTGATCCGATTATCTACGAAGATAACTATCAACAACATTATCAAAACTTATTTAAAAGCGTCTTTGCCAAAATTAATCCTGAGGCTTTACATTCGGTTAGCTTAGGCGTGTTTCGTTTACCGGATAAATATTTTAAAAAAGTTCATAAGCTTTACCCGGAAGAGAAATTGTTTGCCAGTCCTTTGCAGTCGAGCCAAGGCATGATGTCCTATAAAGCAGAATTAGAAGCAGACATGATGACATTTTGTACTGCAGAATTATTACGTTATATTCCTGAAGAAAAATTCTTCCCATGCAGTTTGTAAAGAGATGCGTGTTAATCAGTGGGGCCAGTTCTGGTATCGGTCGCGCCTGTGCTGTTTCTTTATTGCAACAAGGGCATGAAGTGATAGGCTTATCCAGAAATTGTCAGCAATTTTCCACGCTTCACGCTGCCTTTAATTCATTCGAGATTGACTTAAGTGATTTGGCAAGCTTACCCGAGAGTATTAAACAATTAAGCAAACAATTTCCGGCTATTGATAGCATTATTTTCTGTGCTGGAAAAGGACAATTTGGTAGTCTGGAAGAATTTTCTTTTACTCAGATACAAGCGCTGATGAATTTAAATTTTATCAGCCAGAGCTTTCTTGCAAAAGGTTTTTTACCTGCGTTAAAGCGTAAACCACTGGCCGATTTGATTTTTATCGGTTCAGAAGCCGCGTTGAATGGCAGCCGTAAGGGCTCTATTTATTGTGCCAGTAAATTTGCTCTGCGAGGGTTCAGCCAGGCATTGAGAGATGAATGCGCTAAGAGCAGTGTGCGAGTTGCTTTGATAAACCCGGGGATGGTGAAAACAAAATTTTTTGATGCATTAGACTTTATGCCAGGGGATGGTAACAACCAACATTTGTGTGCCAGCGATATTGCTGCTGCTGTTAGCTATATTATCAATGCTCGGGCGGGGATTATTATTGATGAAATTAATTTGAATCCTGCAAATAAGGTTATTAAATTCAAGAAACTATAACAAACTGATTGTCACCATTAATATCCCTCTTTGTAAAAGGGGAGTTGAGGATCCTTTTTCTAATAAAACCTCCTCTAACTTCTCCTTTGATAAGAAGAGGGACTGAATGGTTACAACTTATTTGATTCCCATTCTTAAGTCGTAAAATTAATAAAGACCTGTTTTATTTCGCCGCTGAAGACCCCTTCTACAAAAAAACTGATAATAAAGAAAAAATTATCTGTTAAATGACAAAAAAATGTGATAAATATCAAAAAATAAGCAATGAAAGTTAATTTAAACTCAGCTGCGACAATTTGTCACATTTTCATTTGCAATTAAATTCGATATGATATAGGCAACTCTTAAATGCGCTCATCCAAACGAGATTTAGAGTTTACCCTCCTCTTCGTAATGCGACTTAAAATAATTAAGACGCATTTTTTTTGCCTAAAATTTGGCATATCTGTCAATAGACTTTATCTTTAAACTCACATAAATCTTCAATTACGCAGCTTGCACACCTTGGTTTACGGGCAATACAAGTATATCGTCCATGTAAAATCAATAAATGATGGGCATCCAGTTTAAACCGCTTAGGGACATGCTTATCCAGCTTTGCTTCGACTTGTAATACATTTTTTCCGACTGCAATACCGGTACGATTAGAAACGCGAAAAATATGTGTATCAACGGCCATCACAGGTTGACCAAACGCAGTGTTTAATATTACATTGGCTGTTTTTCGCCCAACGCCTGCTAAAGACTCAAGTTCCGCACGTGTTTGTGGAACTTCTCCTTGAAAATCATCCAGTAACTTGCGACACAGCTTAATGATATTTGCTCCCTTAGTATTATAGAGACCGATGGTTTTAATATATTCTTTGAGCCCTGCTTCGCCTAAGCTATAAATTGTTTGTGGTGTATTGGCTATTGGAAATAGCAAAGCGGTTGCTTTATTAACGCCCTTATCCGTAGCTTGTGCTGATAAAACCACAGCAATTAATAATTCAAAAGTGCTGTTATAATCCAGTTCAGTTTCTGGCTCTGGAATAGCGACAGCGAGTTTTAAGAAAATTTCCAGACGTTTTTTTTTATTCATAAATTTTATATTGTCACGTTTAGAGCACCTATAGAGCGCACTTCAGTCCGCATGTTATTGGACTATTTGCATTTAAACTAAAGTTCGCCTTTTTTATTTTTTGCCTAATTCGCTGAAATATTGATTTATGTCGATATTGAAGAGAATGAAAAACGAAGTCAATAGCAATGCTTTAATTATAACTCTATTTATTTGTTAAGTTTCTACTTAAGAAAACCATATAATCAATGACTTAAACTATTTTTTAAGAAAGTTTTCGAAACATAGCTTAAGACAGGACAGGTAAAATTCAGCTATTGCTGTTTCGGAAAAAGCTAAAGCTCTTTCACGCCTGCTCCACTTAAATATTGAAAAATGTCAGCGACTTAGATAACAGTATTTTTTCAAAAAACTGCTACAGTTATAATAACTATTTCTTCCTTCCTTAATGCTAGTAAAGCCCTAATTTTTTATGAATTATACACGCTCAATTATATGTATAGCCTTAATAACAGCTGTTGTTTCCCATACCCCTGTGTATGCAAAAATGTATCGCTGGACCAATGATCAAGGCAATGTCATTTATTCTGATAAAGTACCGCCTAAAGAATCAAAGCTTGAACGTCATGTTTTAAACACAAAAGGGCATGTAATAGAGACTATTAGGGCTGCTAAAACAAAAGAACAAATTGCACTGGAGAACCGGTTAAAACATTTACGAAGAGAGCAGGAAAAAATTATAGCCAGGCAAAAAGCAAACGATAAAGTATTACTGAGTACTTTTCGTAATATTGATGATTTACGAATGACATTAAATGGTAAATTACAATCGGTAGATGCACAAAAACGTGTTCACGAAAGATCGCTGGAAAATTTTAGAGAAAATTTAGCGTTATCACGGAAAAAAGCTGCAAAAACAGAAAGATCAGCAAGAAAAGTACCGGTAAATATATTGAATGAAATTGCCAGTAATGAAGAAAAAATACATGTTACCTATTTAGATATTGATAAAACGATAGAAAAAAGAAAAGCCATCCAGACAAAGTTTGATAAAGATATAAAACGATTTTTGTTTCTGACTAAAAATAGCGACATAAGTGCACAGGAACTGAGTGATGAAACTGCAGAAAATAAAGCAGCAAATATTTTAGGATTGTATAACTGCAAGAATCAAGAAGCTTGCGAACAAGCCTGGGCAACTGCCAAACAGTTTGTCGTCCTGAATTCAACAACACAGATCAATTTTAATACTGATTCGCTTATTATGGGCAATGACCCTATGCTTGCTACTGACATCAGTCTATCTGCATCGAAGTCAAAACGTCAGAATAACAAAGTCAGTATCTTTTTAGACATTCGTTGTCATCAGTCCACTCTAGGCATAGAGTTCTGCCAAAGTGAAAAAGTGAAACATATTCGCCAATCATTTCGGTCATATATTGAAAGTAAATTAAGCAATGTGACAGTAACAATATAACTTGCGCATTTGCCTTGTCTTTTTGTCCGTCTTCTTTGTTGTTACAACAGATACGTAGCCTCTTACATTGAGCGGGTCTATTTTCTGTTTTTTATATTAAAAATACATTAATAATTAGAGTGTTATGGAAAGCAGTATAAATAATAAAATATAATATTAGAAATCTGGTATTTTTGACTGAATGTAACATATTGATTTTAAATGATTCCATATAAGTCATTGAAACCTACTAAAATGAGTATAACCATTTGTTTTTAAATTAAAGGTTAATCGAAAAATATAAAGGTTCTTTTCCTTTTGGCGTGAAGGTATAATTCATTAATAATCAACTTTCTACAA
>CAZLLL010000288.1:0-5055 GCA_964560255.1 uncultured Methylomonas sp. | reverse complement strand
AAAAACATCTTAGCATCAAACAAATATTTTTTAACGGCAACAAGGCTGAACAGGTTTTTAAACAACATGTAATACCAAACCTTGATGAACCATTTAAACAGCTTATTCAAACACGATTACCCTCTACCAGCCCTGCTCATGCTGCTATGACACCTGATCAAAAGTTACAAAATTGGAAACAAATATTATCAGTTTAGATTGACGTAATTTTCATTCAGAAGCTTTAATATCAATCAACACAATGATACTTTGGAATAGCGATACAAATGTGCGAATATAAACGACGGCTCCTTATCACCTAAAATGCATATGTTGTAATGACCCTTAATAGTTTTGCATCTAACCCATCATCATCGCGCCATACTATCTCACCATAGGAAGGATCTCAAACGTGGTCAAATTTGGATCAATCATTGATGAACCGATGGAATACGTGATCGGTAGTACTAATTGTCCTGCCAGCCGATTTGATCCTACACTGATGATTTTGTCTGAATCGTAAGAGCCTGTTGGTAAAAAGGCCTTACCGACCAATCCGAGTTGAAACCCTGTTGGATCATGTGAAGCAAATTCTTTACCAGTGGAAAGCGCAGGTGAGCCAAGAAGAGCGCTCTGAACGAACACCCGTCCAGAGCGCTAACTTTCCGAATCTTAGTTAAAGTATGGCTTTCTGAATGCGACGAATAACATCGTCAGCATCGTCCATTGATAGAATGATTGGGCTGCGCAGAATTAAAGCAGGAACATCAAATGATGCCACCGCAAAGACTCCGGCATCTTGAATTTTTCTGGCGGCGAGAAAGCCGTCTTCAACGGTCCCACCAACAAGATGCATTCCAATATTGGTGCCAGAACCCGATAACCGGAATTTATCACTTTTTAATCCCGCTCTGAAGCGTTCCTGCAATAATATTGCATTGTCTAGCATCTCAGAACGAGAGGTGATTTCGAGAACCTTACTGGCAATACAGCAACCGAATTCAGAACCAGCATAGGTGTCCGGATTTTGCGTCAACGTTCCAGAAGTCCAGCTACGCCATACTGGTTCAGCCATAACTGCCGCAGCAATAGGGTGAATGCCCGCGCCTAAGCCTTTACCACAAACAAAAATATCTGGGCGAACACCGTATGTTTGAAAAGACCAGAACGAACCACTTGTGCCTAAGCCTGTTTGCACCTCATCAAAAATTAACTGAGTCCCCTGACGAGTACAAATATCTCGAACGCCCTCTAGATACCCTAATGCTGGATCAGGAAATGCGCCTTGAGCTTGGCTGGTTTCCATTAGTACAGCGGCAGTCTCGCTGTCGACGGCAGCCTTCATTGCAGACAAATCATTAGGCTTAACAAAAACAACCTCATCACTGACTTCCACGCCAAAATGTGAGCGTCTTGATTTTGCGGTCGAATCATCGGCCAATTGAAGTACGCTCGCGGTTCCACCTGCGTATGAAGTTTCTGCTACTGCAACTATTTTTCTACGCTTGGTTAAGCGTCTTGCGGCACTGACGGCATATTCATTGGCTTGCGAGGCCGTTGTTGTAATAGATGCCCCCTGAAAGCCAGGACCGGCAGATTCGACCAGTTGCTCTACTAGGCGAGAACGGTAGTCGGACACAGCTAAAAAGTTACCACAATCTAGACCGTCTTCTAAAGCAGCTATTGCGGTAGCGACGACTTCCGGATGGCGGTGACCCAGGGTGTACACAGAGCCATTACGGTGCATATCCCAAAACTCTCTGCCAGTATAAGCATCTGTTATTTTTGCACCTTCACGCCGACCTATACGCATAGGCTCAAAGCCTATTTTTTTGATAACGTTACTATGGTCTGGCGACACCACTTCGGCATAAGCGTTGAAGGAAGACTCTGACGAATCATAGAGACGTCCTATATTTTTGGCGTTAGCGCTCACAGATGAATTCGTTGATGAATTTTTATCTGAAGCCTGTGAAACCATCGGTGCTAGCAATCCAGCGCCAGCTAATGCGCCGCCTACCTGAAGAAAATTGCGCCTATTAAATGTCATAATTATCACCTGTGGGTAAATTTTTAGTTTTATTATCGTCTTATCAATTGCTACAGTGCGTACACACTGACATGTTCTTATTTATTTTTTACTGGGAACATACGGGTCAACAGTTCCATTTTTTATTGGCGGCTCTTCTTCCAGTGTTTTTAAATGTGCATTTAAAGCATTCATGATAGGAGAAACAATCCAGGAGTTACCTTGTAACCCTTCTCTAGAATAGGGTTTTTCCTCTCTTGGATCCGAGTATAAGTCGTAAAATACTGGAATTGGATATTCCTTAACAGGTGTGGCATACCCTTGATCTAATGCTTTCCAAACACCTTTCCAATTGCGCCATTTTACGGCATAAATTTGATCTGAAACGTAGGCGATTACAACTTCTTGCTCAGATTTATCTTTTTTGCCCATTAAAAAGTCTAATTCATTTTTGCCATCATAGATCCTATCTGTTGGTAATGTACCGCCTGCCGCTGCAGCAAGGGTAACCATAAGATCTGACGAGAGAAGAATTTCGTTACTTACACTGCGAGCAGGAATCTTACCCGGCCAGCGAATAATAAAAGGAACTCGAAGTGATCCTTCGAAACCCGTAAAATAGGTTCCTTTCCACATTCCAGGAAAGCTATTATCTTCATAAAAATCACCACCATTATCTGAAGTGAAAATCACAATGGTATTATCATCAATACCATTACTTTTTAATGATTCCATGATGTTTCCAACATAGGTATCTGTTTGCAATAATAAATCTGCCCACACACCATTTCCTGTTTTCCCATCAAACTCTGGTGCTGGAATACGGGGAATATGTGCATTGGTATAAGCAAGAAAAACAAAAAATGGTTTTTCGTCTTTGGCGTGTTCGTTAATGTACTTTATCGTATGGTCTGTAAGCTCTCCATCCATGCTCGCTTTTTGTTTTAAATCAAACGGTTTTACAGATGTTGGCACTCCGTCTTTAACCGATGTTAGAATCTCTGGAGTAGGCACTTGTGATGCATATTCTTTAGGCAGTCGCGTGCTATCTACCCATTCGCTAACATTTGAAGAATTAGGAATTCCCCACCATTCATCAAAACCTTGGTCTGTAGGGAATCGTCCTTGTTTAGAACCTAAATGCCACTTTCCGTACATGGCAGTAGAATAACCGGCATCGCTCAACATTTCCGGCATTGTATATTCCCATTGGGTTAAACCGTAGGGCAGATTTAAATCGCCTGGAACGGTATAAGCACCCGTTCGAATGGCATATCGTCCGGTCATTAAGCTGGCTCTTGATGGTGTGCATTGTGCTTCTACATTAAAGTTTGTACTACGAAACCCTTCGTCTGCAAGTTTGTCTATCTGTGGTGTTGCTGCACCTCTTGTACTACCACCACCATAACTACCCAACTCACCGTAGGCAAAGTTATCCATATAAATTAAAACGATATTTGGCTTTTCTGAAGAAGCTAGTCCGAGTGTTGGGAACAAAACTAGAAAAGCAAAAAAAGCCGATAGTAGTGATGTTGGTTTAGTGATTTTTCTCAATTTCAGATGCCCTTAAAATAATTGTGGATCTTGCTTGAAAAACAAGATGGAAACCTGATTGTAAGCTTACAATATGTACAAGTCAATATCCTTTCAGAGTAGCTTCTGGTGGGCTTTTAGGCTTTTAGGCTTTTAGGCTTTTAGGCTTTTAATACGTAATCATGACATTTTTGACTTACTTTTATTAAGGATCCATACGCCTTAATTTATTTATTTTGATGTCTCAATCATATGCTATATTGTGAGGTTATTAACACAGCTTGATTAACCCGAGATCTGGTTAAGAAACAGTCATAATGCTAAATTCTTCGTTAGTAACGCTCAATAATAAACTCGGCTCATTCAAAATGCCGTTTTCATGGTCGTTCTATGACTGGATAAACTAACGCAGCTAGCGCCAGTCAAGATCGGAGCTAGAAACTCGCATATTGAATGATTACGGATATAATAAGCATAAAACTAATCCATTGATTTCCGCCCTATTTTAACAATGCACTTAAATCCTTAGCATCCCAATGAGGGAAATGTTTTCGTATCAAAGCATTTAATTCAATTTCAAATTCAGAAATATGCTCTGAGCTAATTACCTGCTGTGCTTGTGTGCTAGATACTGCTTCGGTGATCATGCCTGCACCGATGGTGACGTTGGTTAGGCGGTCGATGATGATAAATGAACCTGTGCTTCGGTTGCGTTTATAGGAATCAAATACTACGGGTTTGCCAAGTGAGAATTCACATTGGCCAATTTCATTTAACTTCAATTCACTGGCTTCATTTTCGGCTAATGTATTGACATCAATCTGACTATCAAGATTTGTCAAAATACCGGTGCTTTCGCCCACACCTACTTTGAAGTTGTATTGTTTGCCACTAACCAGTGGTTTCTCGGTCATCCACACTACAGTGGCTTTGAAATGACTGCCGACATGGGGTTGATTATTACGATGCACAATCATATCACCACGACTGGCATCAATTTCATCTTCTAAGGTCACGGTGATTGCTTCACCCGGGATGGCTTCATCTAAATCACCATCATAAGTCACTAAGGTTTTTACTTTGCTTTCAACACCTGATGGCAACACGGTGATCTCATCGCCTGGCTTTAAAATACCTGATACCAATGTGCCACAATAACCACGAAAATCTAGGTTGGGGCGATTAACGTATTGCTCCCGGCAGTATGATTGCGAATGACTTCAATGCCTTTTTCCGACAACATCCCAATATCGAACGAATATTTTTTAACGGTGGCAAGGCTGAACAAGTTTTTAAACAGCATGTACTGCAAACTTTAGATGATCAGTTTAAATTACTTACTCGAATGCGGCTACCCTCTACTAGTCCAGCTCATGCCGCAATGAAGATTAAGCAAAAAACCATCATTTGGAAACATGCTTTAAGTTAATAAAAACACCGTGCAGAAATTATTAGCTGGCAGATTTTTCCAAAGCTTCACCCGCATCTTGAATGTCTTCACCCACTCCCTGCAT
>CAZLLL010000287.1:0-5071 GCA_964560255.1 uncultured Methylomonas sp. | reverse complement strand
GACGGACAAAAAGACTCGCAATATTGGATGATTATTTGTTTCCATCTCCCTTAAGGCGGGACATTCTTTATATTTATAGGCTATTAATCTAAAGGCGTAGGTTGCGAGAGAGGTACGAACCCCAACAAAATACCTATTACGTAGCTCGTCTCAGTTTGTTGTCTTTAACTTTAGACGGAATAGGTTTTCAATAGGATTCAAATTTGTCCCGCCTTAAGTTTGTAGCCCACATTCATACCCATTTCTTAAAATAGAATCATCTTTTGAATTGCCAAATTACAATGCCAATAAGACAGTCAAGAGGCATATTCTTTAAGTTGCCTGTTTCAATGCTAAGGAGGTTTTGACCTTGTGCAGAAAAAATGCTTTTTTTACGGTCTATATTGACCACAGATTTTAGTAAAATCCCGAAATTAGGATGCTTAAAAATGACTTGATATTTGGGTCTTGGAGCTATAAAACGCCAAGTAAAAAGTAGCATATAGTCGCCACTTTTTACTTGAGGTAACATACTGTTTCCTATGACATGATAGATGGCAAGCATTAATTCTGTTCTAGTTTAGGGTACACCGTTTCTTGTGCCGGAGGGTAAGGGCAGACTGCTTTATACGTTTCTATTCCCTTGGTTTTCCAGAATATTTCTGCAAAGCGATTCACCTGTTCAAGTAGCTCTAATGTTGCCTGTTTATCTACATTCTGTTTGCAATGAGATGTTTTGAGCATAATGCCGTGAACGAGTTGATGTAACTCAGGAAACAAATCTAGCTGCGGTTGTTTGATATAGTCTCCCCATATAGTCTGTAGCTCCTGTTTTGCGCTGATACCATGCTGCTCTTTTTGCGTAACCAGACGAGTCAGAGTACTGAAATAATTCGCGTCTTTGATGGCATCTGACCGCTCTAGTTCTTCGATTAAATCGACCATGCGAATCATGGTTAAGATAGCAATCTGTATACTGATGGGGTCATAAATTTTACAGGGGATATCGCAATGTGCAGATGCTGTAGGAAAATCAAATTTTTTATCTAGTAATTGTATGAATTTTGTAAACATAATAGTTCTTTAACCTTGTAAGAGATAAACGAAGCCTAGAGTAGCCATAACCATGCCAAGCGTTGATTGAATTTTGTCTTTAACGGGATGTGCATATCGGAATGCGAGTAATGTGAACAAAATTAATAAAAACGTTGAGGCTACAAACCCTGAGAGATATTGTATTACTGCACCAGTGGTTTCAGTGCCATGTACATAACCATGCGCAAGAGCACAAAATGAAACAGTAATAAGTACTAAAGTATCGTTTAATTGTTTTCCTGAAATAAGCCAGGTGCCTAATAGAATTAACGATATTGCTATCACTGTTTCAGCAGCATTCAGATTAATAGTAAACATTGAAATAATAAAACCGATGATCATGGATCCCAGAAATACTCCTGGTAGAATAAGTTTTTTAATTTGTTTACTTCTTGCTGCCAACATGCCAATAGCAACCAGAGTAAAGAAATGATCAAAGCCTGTAAAGGGGTGTAGAAACCCATATAACCAATGGTTAATTACAGTGTCGCCAGAATGAGCGTGACAGATAGGCGATAGTAGACTAAGTGATATTATTTTGAGTATTAGGCTTTTCATAAATGACCTCTATGTCTATTTAAAATAGTTTTGGGGAGTTAAAAATTAACAAGATAATATGCAATAATTTTTATTAATTTATGCATTTGGCTTGTTTTGTATTTTTGTTCGTCTTCAAGGCGAACACACGACATATGGCAGGTTACGTAACTGTTTGTGCAATACCAGAGACGGACAAAAAGACAAGTCAGTTGCTCAAATTATTTGATTCCCATTCCTTCGTAGCTCAAATTTTTGGATCTAGGAGCTTGTCCAAGAATGTAGTTCAATAAATACAATGTCTTATAGTTGTGTTTGAGTGCCTGAAAAAATGGTAAAACAAGATAATATTTGTAAGTAATTGAAAAAAATACTTTAATTTTTATCTTTCAAAATTATAATTTTTCAATATAACTTTAAGCCATTGAATTTAAATATATTATGTTCTTGGGCAGCCTCCTAGTGAATAGTGCATATCTGAGATTGATAGAGTGTTGTCAATTCGGCAAAATCTTCATCAGTTTTTTTAAGTATCTGCTGAGCACCAATGGCCTTAAAACAAAAACAAAGCTCTAAATGTATTTTATTTGCTCCACCATATAATTGATGACTTAAAGCAGGTGATATAGAGTGCTTGCTCAACATAGCCTTCAGGTAGTCATAAATTTCAATTAAACAGAGGATCTGTTTTTTTTTGTTATTCTGAGCAGCCCAGCAATCGGCAAGATTGAGATAGGAAATAACTAAGACAGCTGTGAGTGAATCGGGTAAAGGGGTAGCATTTTTGTATTCAATAAATAATTGCTGGGCAATGCTTAATGCTGTCTGGGAATACTGGAAGGAGGGTGTGAAATTTCCTTCGGAAAAAGCTTTATTAGCCCGCTTTATTGTTGCTTTCCATGACTCGTCATTATATTGTTTTTGATGTTCCATTTATGTCTTCATTGGTTAGGGTTGTAGTACTACATTACGAAAATATTTTTTGGTAAACTACGGCTACCAACTTAATACGGGACAACTCCTTTGCAAAATAAGTAGGGTGGGTAGGCAGTTTTTTTTTGCCCACCATCAAGTTGAACCTCGGTGGGCAGAAAAGATTGCCCACCCTACAAATGATGGCTTGTCCCCTCTTAAGTTGGTAGCCTAAACTACGAACAAAAATATTGCGTCATTTGCCTAACTTATTCAATTCCCATTCCTAAGTCATTTCACCTTTTCTTGTACATTACTGGTAACGGTTCACCTACCCCTGAAATCCTAACCTACTAATTTGAATGATAATTATTGTTCAGTATTTTTTTTGAAATTGCCGCTCATCATTTTTAAGTTAAACTTTCAATGACTTACAACGTTTATTTTCTGGTTTACATATTATCTAATTACATATAAATCAATATGTTAAGGGGTAGGTTAGCGGTTACCATTACTGAATTATCAAGGAAGTGTTGCCTGCCAATTATTAACACCGAGCTCGTTCAATAATTGCTGTATCCATGTTTTGATTCTGCTTTCAGTTAAATCAGGTTGCCTATCTTCATCCAGAGTCAGGCCAATAAAGGTTTGTTCATCAATTAAAGCCTTGGATTCTTCAAAATCATAGCCTTCAGAGGGCCAGTGACCAATGATTTGGGCACCTGATTCCTGAGCTTTTAAGGCTAGTGGCATGATAGCATCACAAAAATACTCTCCCCAGTCTTCTTGATCTCCTAAACCATAAACTGCAACTTTATGATTACTTAAATCTATCTTTGCAAGGTCATTAAGCTTATCAGCCCATTCAGTTTGCATTTCGCCATCGTACCAGGTCGGAACACCTAGAATAATAAAATCATATTGAGTGATGGTTTCTTGTAGGTCTGTTTTAAAGACCTCATGAATATCCATTATTTCTTCACCTATCTCATCCCGAAATATTTCTGCAACACATTCAGTATTACCTGTGTCGCTGCTGTAAAACAATCCTATTTTCATAAAACACCTTTTAATGTAGTTGATTTAGTTTTAGGTGCGGTGTATCTTCCTGACCCAGTGATTTTTTTTCTTTAAGTATTTGTGCAGCATTATAAAAAGTCTCAGCTATTTCCATAAACTGCAGTGCCTCAAATTGAAATGATATTTTTCCAGGCAAACTAAGATTGACTATATTGCACTCCATACAAACGGATAACTGGCAATATTTTGACGATATTAAGGGCTCTATTGGGCAAGTATTTTTCGACATAAGTTTATTTTAGGGAGTACATTGTGATTTTATCTGACATGCTTTTATTCAGTTCCATTTTTATAGCAGCCAGCTGATCCTGAGCATGTTGTTTAGATATGCTCTCCCATTGACTAAGTAGATCCTGAAAGAGATTTTGCCACTCACTTGATGATTTGTTCTGAGAAGAATTTAAAGTCAGCTTTAAATAGCGATTAATATTCGTAGCTAACTGTTCACAGGGGCGCAGGGTGTAGAGTGTCATTAATTGGCAGATAGTAGTCACTAGCTTGAGTAGGTCAATAACCTCTGTTTCAGCTACGCTGGTTGTTAAGGGGGGCATAAATATTTTCCTTTTGTGTGACTATCAGTAACAAAATTTTAATTTATTAGTTGGAAGAGTG
This sequence comes from uncultured Methylomonas sp., assembly GCA_964560255.1. Taxonomy (GTDB): domain Bacteria; phylum Pseudomonadota; class Gammaproteobacteria; order Methylococcales; family Methylomonadaceae; genus Methyloprofundus. Next base: position 856 of record CAZLLL010000287.1, on the reverse strand, counting down.
GCTGAGAAAGTGTCATTTTTGTACTCTAATATTATTATGCTTTCGGAATCTATATAGATAAAATATGTATAAAAATTAAATTATTAAAATAACTATATTGCAGGATTCGTAGTGCTTAAAAATCAGAAATAACTAGATTATATTTTCCCATTTTCTGTTGTTTCGTTGGAGCAGATGATTTTTTGATATAGACTTCCAGATAATTAATTTTCAAACTCCGAGTTATAAGTATTTATAAAACAAATATGAAAAAAATTTATCTAAAAAACTATAGTTACCACGGCATTTCTCCAGATTAATAAATATAATTAAGGTACATCCCTGTACATTTTTACTCCTGATAAGCAGCATTTGCTGCTAATGTTGAATATTCATTACAACGGATAAGACTGGCTCAAATCTTTTTCTGTCCTAACTCATATTCGTTTACAGGCTCAAAAGTCGCCATTGATATTTCTTCGCAATAAATAAGGAAGTATAAAAAACAAAGTTATATAATAACGTTACTGCTCAAGTTTTGGCCTTTTCACGCCTCTAAGAAGCGCGTCCATTATCTACATTCCTTTGCAGCTCAAGAGTCTGGTATTGTTAGTGCAATAGCCAAAAAAATACACTTTCCTGTGTATTCTTGCTCTTGAAAAGCAGTTTCTACTGCTTATGTTGTATGTAAGTTAAAGTAGAATCATCAATAGCCTCGCTTCTATAAAATTTTCTATTCTCTAATTACATATCAATATAGGCTACCAACTTAAGAGGGGACAAGCCATCATTTGTAGAGTGGGCAATCTTTTCTGCCCACCAAGGTTCAACTTGATGGTGGGCAAAAAAAACTGCCCACCCTACTTATTTTGCAAAG
>CAZLLL010000286.1:0-5089 GCA_964560255.1 uncultured Methylomonas sp. | reverse complement strand
ACGTATCAATTTCTATCAACAAGAAGACGGACAAAAAGACAAGCAAGATGGGTGGCTGTTGCGATTTACCGAACATAATTTCACACCCTTACGTTAATGAAGTTTGATAATTGAGAGTGGAGTACAGTGCCGCTTCTACTAAGGAATGTGCATGCAATAACTTGTGCAAGTTACCAATCTGTAGGGTGGGCAAAGCGACAGCGTGCCCACCCTATCAGGCAGGCTAATGGCTGCACACTATAACTGAGTTTGGGAACAAGTCATATTAAAGTGGGTGGGTAATTTATTGCGAGTTTTTTAAGGAATGTATACGGAATAAGTTGGGCAACTGACCCGTAAGCGTTCAGATACCCCTTTGTAAAATGGGAGTTGAGGAGTCTTTTTCTAATAAAACCTCTCCCTAACCTCTCCTTGATAAGGAGGGGGACTGAACGGTTACCCTATATTTATGGAATAAGCGAAATCCAGCCTTTAATCACCTCATTGAAAATTTAATAACGTATAAACTCAAGCATTACCGCAATGATAAAAGAGCAATATTTACTTGTGAACTTGAAAAAGGCCAGATTAAGGTACAGTCGTTAGTAGCTAAAAGTAGCTGATCTTCGATAAGTTATTTTTATGCTGCTAATCTGAGTTTTATTCAACTACGGCGGACTAAAAGCCCGCTCTACACAGGATTCGCCTGCTCCGCTAGTGCTAATAGTGCATGAATAGCGGCCACCACCAGTGTGGATCCGCCTTTTCGCCCATTGGTGATAATCCAGGGAATACCTTCTAAAAGAGCAGCTTCTGCTTTAGATTCAGCAGCAGACACAAAACCAACGGGCATACCTACAATAAGCGCTGGACGTACCTTGTCTGCTTTAATCATACGTACAACTTCCAGTAATGCAGTGGGGGCATTGCCAACCGCAACAATACTGTTATCTAATAAACCTAAGCGCTGTGCTTTACGCATCGCTTGTACAGCACGGGTCGTATTTTCCGCTTTGGCCTGCGTAATCACATCGTCATCGGAAATATAATGATGTGTGCTCACCCCAAAATGACTTAACCGTGGTTTAGATAAACCCACACAAATCATTTCTACATCGGCAATAAGATGGCTTCCCTGACTAATGGCTTTTAAGCCCGCTGACACGGCATCAGGATGAAATCGAGTCAGGCCATTAAACTCAAAATCAGCCGTTGCATGAATCATTCTGCGTACAATATTCCATTCTGTCGCTGCATATTGATGTGCGCCTACTTCCTGATCAACAATGGCAAATGAATCATGTTCAATTTTTTGCCCCGCCTGGGTCATTTGCTCTGTTATAGTATTCTGCTGCATAATTTTTCCGGATTTTAATAATATTACTATCATAGCATTACTATTGATAGACTATTCTGCCTAAACGGCAAGAAGTTGTCTATTTTTACCATGATGAGAAAGATACCTTACCTTTGAAAGGATATTTATAGTTTTGCAGTTTCGAAATAGGAATAGCTTAACCTCCACACCGATTGTCGTAACCGTTCAGATTCCCCTTTGTAAAATGGGAGTTGAGGAGCCTTTTTCTAATAAAACCTTCTCTAGCCACTCCTTGATAAGAAGGGGGACTGAATGATTACAACTTGTCACATTGCATTCCGAATACTTTTATAACTACGTATCCAGGGCTTTACTGGTGCAAATTTAGTCGCTGCTTTCTTAGCTGTACTTTTTGTTGAAAAATGACCATAAGTCAGTATATACAAGGTTTGAGTATTCTTTTTAATAGCAAAATATTGATAGTCGCCAGAAGGTTTAAAAGTCTCGCGCATCTTCTGAGCCGCTTTTTTACTACTCAATGCCGCTAATTGCAACGTAAAGTGTTGCCCAGGAGGTATTTTTTCTGAGCTTTTTGCTATTTTTTTTATAATTTTATTTGCAATAATTTTTCTGTTGCTTAAACCACTCAGTTCAACTCCGCCCAGACACAGGGCAACAGCATGTTCCTTGCCTAATTTGACTTGCTGATACTTCTCCCAGAAAAACTGATCAATCTGCTGATGAAATGTAGGAACACCTTGGGTTTGTCGGTACCTGGCAACCCGAGAAGGCCCTCCGTTATAAGTTGAATAAGCAGAACGTGCTAAATTATCCAGCCCCCCAGGCTGTTTATCTTCCTGCATTTTTATGGCATACCGAGTCAGGTAGCGATACAGAATTTCGCCCCCTGCATGAGTATTATAGGCAATATCCCAGCGTAATTTATGTTTGGCATAAATACCTCGCCACACCCGTTCATTAATTTGAAATAAACCTACATCCCCAGTAGACGAAGATAAAGGTTCAATCTTACGCTCTCTCACAATATATTGCCGCCAACAACTCTCTTGCCAGGCAGTCGTCAATAATAATTGTCGGTAAACTTTTCTGTGTTCGGGGCTCAACGCCTGTCCCTTACTCTCAACTTGTTGCAAAATTAATGCTCTAATATCTGCTAAATATTCGGGTAATTCACTCTTTCTGGGTATCCAGTGATTTAAACGAGTGACATTAACACCCGCATAGGCGAAAGAGACTGGATTAAAGTTCCAGCTTATAGACTCTGGCTTCTCGACTGTGTGTTGGCGAAATAATTTTAATAGCCCTGGATCCTCAACATCCAGGTATTGTAACGGGTGTTTATTTTGTCGATTTAATAATCGAGCTAGGCGACGCAAACCACTTATTGAAACCTCCAGGCCAAATTCTGGGCCGAGTTTTTCTAGCGTTTGCAATGCGTTTGTAGCCGTCATAAACGAAAAAACAGGTAATATTTTGCTACTATCGGCCTCTAGGCTAATCTGATGTACTATCGGCTGTAATTGTTGCCAGCTACGGGTAAATAAGGCTTTAACCGGATCCTGTGTAGAATCTGGCTGCCATTTTAATATTGTCTGTATTTGATAACGGGTATCTAATAATATATCCAGCAAGATATCGTGTAATTCTGCTGATTGTGTTTGCTTTGCCAGTTGCTTAATAACAAAGGTAAAAAAAGCATCCCATCGCCGCCATTGCGTATTGAAGGTTTGTAATTCTTTATTGGATAACACAGTCTCAGTTTGCTCGGTCACTTGCTGCTTTTGTAAATCGACAGTTAAATTGATCGCCAAACCTTTTCTGTTAACATTTATCTTGTCAAGCCTCAAGGAATCAACCAGGCGACGCATCGCCTTTGCAGAGTGATGTGGCAAGAGAGCCTGTAACACATTTTCTGCTTGACGTTTGGCAGGATTCAGATCAATTTTAAACTGCTGCATAATCGCAGCTATCTGTGCCTGTATTGCCTTATTAAGTAGCGGATTATTTATCCGTTGTTGTTGAGCATTATAAAGTCGCACTTGCTGAGCAGAAAAGAATATTTGCAGAGGCTGATTCGGCTTTAGCAGAGGTTTACTCAGTAACTCACTATGACCTTGCCAATGAATTAATGGCGCGCAATTAGCCCCTTGAGCAAAGCCTAGCTTAATATCAGTTTTAACCCGGATAAGTAATTGTTGCGCGTCAGGGCTGAGTTTAGGACTGGAAAAAACAATTGTATTACAGCGACCAGACGCAAAAGAATATTTTAAGCTGTGGTCTGGCTGCTTAAATACTTCATTAAGGATGATTTGCTGCAGAACGGGGTAATCTAAAACAATGGGGATACTGACTTGCTCAGCGTGTAATACTTGTACCGGTAGCATAAGTAATACCATGGTATAGCAAAATATCATCCTTTTAAACATATTGTCACTTACACTCTGTCAATTAAAGTGTGCCTAGCTTACACTTCACTATCACTTTGTACAACACGTATCTAACTGTGTCTCAACGTTTACGTAGAACGAACCTTTAGGGAGAGGGAAATAAATAATCGTCCAATTGCTCGCAAACACGGAGGCTGGGTTAACACATATTCCGGCATTATGCACTAATATAAGTGAGTTGTGTCGGTTGTGGGTGAGGCATGAACCCCAACATAGTGTGTTATATATTTTGTTGGGGTTCGTGCCTCACCCATAATCTGCATCAGATAAAGCTAATAAACTAATTTAAAGGATGTCATACTTTCAACTTAAATTTTTATTTTGCTTTTGTCATTGCAATATTTGGACTTTCTGGATTAACCCTTAAACTACGTGTAGCAGGATGAATAATAACATCCAGATCTTCCATCGGAATCGCGCCCAAAAGTACTTCATCACCCATAATCATACCGCCAACAAATGCCATACGATTAGCAAAGTTCACCTTAATAGGCCCTGCATAAGGAATTAATTGTCGACTACCATCTGCTAATATCACTTCTCTTTGTTCGCCAGGATCAAGTTTTAATTGTAATGCCAGATGCTTTGGAATACACAAATGTAATGCCCCCGAATCGACTAATGCATTAATTTTAATTGCATTTAGCTCAGGTAGCACTGGGTTAGAGAGTTGAATTTCTGCATAAATCAGCCCCATATATCTACTCCAATAATTTTAGTGGCACCCATTATAACGCGAGACATATTGAAAAATAAGGTATTTTTCGTACCCGCCTTTATAATGCACCACCATTATTCTGCCTGGTATAGCTTGGCGGGCACGCTGTCGCTTTGCCTACGGATGTGTAACTTGCCCAAGTGTATCGTGCACATTCCTTACTTTTTCCCGCGCTCCGTCGCGGAAACTGGCGGCTCCGTCTCTTGATACTGCGCTTGACCTGGGGCAAAGCGAAAACCGACGTCGTAGTAACGGAAATCAGGCATGCCCCTGCCGCAGAGAGCGGAACGCGTGCCCTTGCCCCCGGCGTAGTTGAACCAAGAGCCACCGCGCAACACCCGGGAAATGCCAGTTTCACCCCCTACTGGATTAGTCTCCGCTGTTTGTGGATAATCACCATGCCAGTCCTGACACCACTCCCAAATATTGCCATGCATTTCATATAACCCCCAGGGATTGACTGGCAAGGACTTTACCGTTACAGTTGCTTCACGGTTCCAGCCTTTTTTCCCATTAGAATAAGGATATTCCTAGGCTGTCGAAGCCCCATATCCTATATTGTAGAGTTCGTTTAAATTCAATGCTTTAAAGTTTTTTAAAATGTAA
>CAZLLL010000285.1:0-5100 GCA_964560255.1 uncultured Methylomonas sp. | reverse complement strand
GACGGACAAAAAGACTAGCAATATTGGATGATTATTTGTTTCCATCTCCCTTAGTGTTGTTTGCTTTTTGTGTTAGTGGGTTATTATTTGTGAGTTACCTTATTCACATAGCACTGGCATGACTAATTACTTGTGTCGAAGCAAGTTCTAAGCCTAGTTTATAACATTCGCTGGCGCGCTCTTGATCATCTTCCTTGGCTAAAAAGTTACCTAAGATACGATAAGCCTCGACGGTAGGCTCGGCACCAATACTTTTAGCAAGATATTTTTTAGCCTTTTCAGCAAATTCACATTTAATGGAAATTTTTCCCAGTACGCGTAATAAAATTGCATCTTCGCCATGCTGTAATAACCATTTTTCTGCTATTTCTAACTGACCACGAAAGTCAATGGATTGCACACTACCAAATAATACCAGTAAGGTCATATCCCATTTTTTATTGAGCGATTTCACTAATTCTTTTTCAATCTTTGCCCCGGCATTTGCTTCTATCATTGCGGCATAATAAATTGCTGGCACCCCTGACATCGTTTTCACATGGTCTGGCACACTATCCCAAAGTGCCTGAATTTCTTTTACCTCTTTACGTTCTGCTGCTTCTTTGAGTAAAACACTGTAGGTTTCAACCTCAAGCAATTTCACTTCAGCTTCCATAAAGACTTTATTTTCATGAAAAGCAGGTAGTAGTGCATGAATCGCTTTCCAGTCCCCTAGCTGTTGGTAAGTCTGGTGCATCATTTTCAAAACACTGGCATGTGAAGAGTCTATGGAATGCAGTTTTATTAATGTTTCTAATGCCTGATCAAATTGTTTCTGTGATAAATGTAATTCAGCCTGGGTTAAACCAACAGCGACTTCCGAGCCAGGCGCGTCTTGCGTAGCCCGTTTTAAATATTCATCGCGCTTATCCATTGCACCACGTGAATGTGCCGCCCTGGCAGCCGTTAAGTAATGAATTAACGGAGCACCACTATTTGACGCATGTTTAATCAGCGTTTTTTCGGCTCGCTCCCAGTTACCTTCTGCTGAATCAACAAGACCTGCAATCAGGGCATCTTGTGAACGGTTAAATTTAACGGATTTGCCTCGCATTTTTATTCTTCCAGGAAGTCTAAATAACCATCCCAGTAGCCTAAATAATACATAGAAAATAAAAAAACTGATGATTAATCCTATGCTAAAAACGATTAGTGATGTTTCTAAAGCCCAGTGTCCAACACCGATCAATACATAGCCTGGATCGTTATATTGCTCCATCCATTCTCGAAAAACAAAGGCAAGACCTAGTGCAATAGCTAAGGTTCCCAGAAACAATATAATATTCTTCATAATGTCATTCCCCTTATCTATTGTACAACCTGGGTTTCAGGCGCTTTTAAGGGCTTAACCTTAACCTGAGGAGTATCTGATTGCAGCGCTTTATCTGTTTCGAGTCTCAGCTTGGCTATATTTCTCAGCATTTTGAGTGACCGACTGATATCCGGAAAATTACTGCGTATCTGGATTGCTTTTAATTTATTTAATTCGTCAACAAAATTGACACGTTCTGCATTATGGGTGAAATTTTTTGTTAGCCACTGTAACGCGTCATCAATGCTGGCTTGATATAGGGCATCATCATGTTGTACCAGGGCAAGTTTAACGATGACAAGCTTGGTACTTAGCTCTTCAGTAATAAATGTTTTCTGCTCAGGGCTAATAATACTTATCACCGGTCTATCTAGACGCCGGATTGTTATTATGCCTTCAATTTCAACTAAGGCATTATCAAGCGCATCATTTAAATCGTCCACTGGCTCCGTTGTGATTTCAGAGATACTTTCCTGATTTTGCGTTTTACCAGAATAGGGGAGAAATACATTTAATTTAGCCACATCTTCTTCTAGCATTTCCAGCGTGGAGTAGATACTCACAACATCAGCAACCTGTACTTTTTTCACTAATGCAATTTCTTTGGTGATTTGCCCACGTACTTTAAATCCTGCAGTATCGCCACTTTCATGTAAGCGGGCATCAGCCGCTTTTAATGCTTCAATCGTCGTAGAAACATCGCCCATTAGGTGTAAACGACGGTTGGCAACACTTAATAAGTATTCTGCATCAGCCACTAACCAGTCACCGCGTGTTTTCCCCAATTGCCTTTGAATACGCTGTATTGATTCTTTTAAGCGTTCAGATGTCATATCTAGACGCTCACTATGCAGGGTGCTCTGCTGATTTAACTTTTTCTCAAAGTTGGTTTCTTTATGACCCACTTCCGCGCTTAAATTGGATAACTGGCTTTGAATTGCAACCAGCTGCTCCTGATAACCGGAAATCTGTCTGGTTAATTCTTGCATTTGCTGACTGTCTTTACTTATTTCACCACCTAAATCTTGCTGTTTATCACGCAATTGCTGAAATAACAAAAAACCGACACCCGCCAGCCCTAAAACAATTAATAGGATGACCAGTCCTATCCAGGCACCCGTTCTGGACTTTTTTTCCTTAGCAACCTTTGGTTGGTTTTGCTCTTCAATTACATCAGCCACACTCTTCCCCCTTTAGTAATGCATTTATCATTGCGCTATCAGATGCCTGATCAGCGACTCTAATTTTTGTAAAGCCAATATTTTTAGCTATTGCTTGTACTCGATGACTAATAACAACGAGTTGTACATTCAGCAAATTTTTTATTATTTTTTGTTTAGCTAACATATGCATAAGATTGTGCAGTGCATCGCCACTGTAAATAACGATTGCTGCTAATGATTTATTTAATAGATACCTTTCTACCTCGCTATTATCATGACAAGGCATTACCCGTATATATACTTGCAAATAATTCACTTCAGCGCCTCGTTCACGTAAAGTTTGCGCTAATAATTCCCGGCCACCTTCTCCTCTTACGATCAAGCAGGATTGACCGGTCAAAATTTGCAATTCAGGCATTGCTAATATAGACTCAGAATTAAATCCTTTAGCAGGCATCAGTGCACAGTTAATACCACAATGAGCTAAAGCTTTTAATGTCGCTTTGCCTACCGCAACACAAGATTTTTTTTGCAAGACTGCTATTTTGCCATTAAATAGCGGCAGGACAAAATTTACTGCATTGGCACTGACAAAAAATACATATTGATATTGCTCAATATGCTTTATATGTATGTATTCTTGTACAGATAATTGCTTCGCTTTTATCTCTATCACAGGAAAGCGTATTGCCTGCCAACCTTGCTGCTCAATCAGGCGACACAGAGCCTCAGCTTGATGTACAGGTCGTGTGACTAATATCTTTTTTCTGCTACACATTTGCTCTATTAGTCAGAAATTACCTGATCATTATGTGTATAGTTCTTTTAATACTTTGCCCGCACCGCTGGCTAATAATTCATCAGCGACAGCACGACCAATCTCTTCTGCCTCATTAAAAGGGCCGGTTTTTTGAGCGCGATAAATAACACTGCCATCTGGTTTACCCACTAGACCGCGCATAAATAATTGTCCATCCTGTAACTCGGCGAACCCGGCAATAGGCACCTGGCAACCTCCGTTTAATCGGGCATTCATAGCGCGTTCAGCACGAATTCTAATGGTACTTTGCTCATCATGCAAAGGAGTCAGTAACTGGTTTATTTCAGCATCATCCACTCGGCATTCAATACCTACAGCCCCTTGTCCTATTGCGGGTAAACTTACAGTACTATCAAGTTGCTGTGTGATTCTGTGCGCAAATCCTAAGCGCTTTAGCCCTGCCGATGCGAGAATGATCGCATCATAATCACCTGCATCCAGCTTAGCTAGTCGGGTATTTACGTTACCTCGCAAGGATATAATCTGCATTTCAGGAAACCGTTCGGCAATCTGACATTGACGACGCAAACTTGAAGTACCAATTTTTGCATTTTCAGGTAAGGCTTCAATATTAAGGTAGTGGTTTGATACGAAAGCATCGCTGGGATCTTCGCGAGGTAAAATAACGGCTAAATGCAAGCCATCTGGAAGCTCAACGGGGACATCTTTCATTGAATGGACGGCTATATCGGCAGTGCCCTCTAGTATACCTTGCTCTAACTCCTTAACAAACAATCCCTTGCCACCAATTTTAGCTAACGGTGCATCAAGGATTTTATCCCCCTGGGTCACCATTTTTACTAATTCAGTTTTTATGTCTGGATGAGCCTGCTGTAACCGCCCAGCTACATATTCAGCCTGCCATAATGCTAAGGGACTTTGCCTTGTTGCGATTTTAATGATTTTTTGCGTCACTACTTTACCTGATTTCCATTTGCCATAACTTATCTATTGTACCTTTTTTATTTAGTTTTATGAGAGCATTTATCAAGGTTTTTAGCTCCCTCTCATTTGCAACTGACACTTGCAACATAAATTAACTGGTTTTATAGGATTGAAACGATACACCAGTCATTGCTTTAAAAAAACAGTAACCGTTCAGTCCCCTCCTTGATTAAGGAGGGGACAGGGGAGAGATTTTATTAGAAAAAAGCCCCTCAACCGTAATCATTCACATCCCTTAAAATATTTCCCAGATACATGATTTTTATGATAGGCTACGCAGCATCCAACTTAAGTGCTTAAAGTAATGAGCCTCAGCGATCACGATTTACGACAACTTGATGAAAAAGTGATTCACTCACTTTCGTCCGATGCTGTCGAAAATCTAGCAGTTAACTTACTGGGTGACCTCAAAGAATCACGTGAATGCTTGAATCAGAACCCTCAAAATAGCTCTAGGCCGCCCAGTACTCAAGCTCCTTGGGATAAAGCATCTGATCAAACCGATCAAGGTGATACGGACAATGATGATGAAAGCAGTGAGGCATTAACTGCAGCGATGCAAAGTGATGCAGAAACCACCTCTACGGATACCGACCCTGAAAAGGATAAAAATGCATCTGCCTTAAAAAATACGCAAGACTCATCTCCCAGTGAATTGACTCGCAAAGCGGGAAAATAATTGGGTGCTCAAGGTTTCGGGCGAACACAAAAGATTCCCGTTTACAAATATCAAGAACATCACCCGTCAGAATGTGCCTGCTGTCATCAAAATTTCGACACAATGGCGATTAAGAGTAGCGTGGCTTATACGGCTTTTGATA
>CAZLLL010000284.1:0-5104 GCA_964560255.1 uncultured Methylomonas sp. | reverse complement strand
CCATTTTTCGGTGGTGTATCCTATTGACTGTTTAGAAGAATTAGGTTATTAATAACTTACATTGAGCGGGTCTATTGTCTGTTTTTTTATATTAAAAATACATTAATTATTAGAGTGTTATGGGAATCCGTATAAATAATAAAAATATAACATTAGACTTACATTGTAATTATAGAGGATATTATTATGAGTAAAAAATGAAAAATACATAGTACAAGGCGAAAGCTATAGATTACTCCCAAAATAGACTGATACATCCTTCATTCTGGCTATAATAATCAACACTGATCCAGTAACCCGCAATTGCTGCAAGTTCTCCATTAATATATATGAGTGGAATGACATCTCGTACCCAAGGGGCAATACCCGCTTCCTGATAGAGTTTTTTTAAACTATGTCGTCCTGTACGATTAACTAAAGCAATTTTTTCGCCACCTTGTCGATATTTAATCTGGATTATTCCTTGCTGCCAAATATCCTTAGCAATTCCTGCTTCTGTTTCCTTAACTATCAGCGTACCATTATCAGCTAAAGAAAATGGTTGCATCGGTTGAGTCCAAATAAAAACCTGATTTAAGTCAGGTTTTTTTGGGTCGGGCACGGCATATAAATTATCACGATAACGCTGAATATGATATCCATCATGTAGAATGACTGGGTTAGCGTCTTGCCGAGCCAGTAAAATATCGTGTAATATGGCGGTGAGTACTTTCTGGCTTGGCATTCTTAGCTCTAAGTGACTCATCCATTCACGCACTATCCAGGGCTGTATTAAATTATCATATTCCAGCAGACCGGATATGGATATGCTTTGTCGTTGTGGGTCATAAAGCACCAGCATTTTCTCTTTAACATTTGCCGATAAAATGGCCTGCGCTTGTGTACAATGCTTTGCTGATCGGGAAACCGTGGTTGCTACCCCTGGCCAGCGTTGCTCTAATAAGGGAATAATTTGCTGGCGTAGATAATTACGTTCAAAGCGCATATCCTGATTACTGGGGTCTTCAATCCATTGCAAATGATGCTGCTGTGCATATTCTGTGATTTCTTGCTGATTAATATCAAGCAAGGGTCTGATTAGCATTCCTTTAAAAAATTCTACCGCTACTGGCATCCCTGATAGACCTTTTAGGCCTGCCCCTCTGAATAGTTGTAATAGCATGGTTTCTAATTGATCATTTCGATGTTGGGCAAAGAGCAACACATCATTTTCAGTGACTATACCTTTAAATGCTTGATAACGTGCATTGCGTGCTGCTTCTTCTGGACTTTGACCTTTTGTAGCCTGAGCATTGACTTTTAGGACACGAAATTTCACGGCTAATGTGTGAGTAATTTTTTGACAATGCTCTGCCCAGTCATCGGCGCAGGATTGCAAACCATGATGTATATAGACGGCTGTTAGTTTATGCTTAAGTTCCGGAATATTAGCCAGTAAATGCAGTAATACATGAGAGTCTATGCCACCGCTATAGCCAATAATAAGGTTATTGTAGGCGTAATAAGGAACGATTTGTGAATAGATATATTCACTGGAGAGCTTCATATTGAAATTAATTAGACTAACGACTTAAAGTTGTGCTCAAATTTTAAATGTTTGAAACGGGGTGAATACCTCGCCTCGCTTAGGGAGCTGGAAATAAATAATCGTCCAGTATTGGGCAGGATTTTTGTTCGTATTCAAGGCGTAGTAACCGGCGCATAGCAAGCTACGTAACGGTTACTACAACGCAGAAGACGGACAAAAAGACCAGCAATATTGCTGATTATAACGGATTCTGTTGATGATGTAAGTATTTGATATATTTATCTTAAGGGTGTTAATCCTTGAAAAATGAAGTCTTGGTTGTCTGCAATGAATAGCTTAATTATGGTTCCTAGCCTTTTGAAGAATAGATAAAAATCTGTAACACAATGATTTAAATATATTACTATGCAAAAACATCTATCAACAGAAACCGTTAGAATCAGCAATATTGGATGATTATTTGTTTCCATCTCCCTAAGTTCGAAATAGCAAAATAAAGGTAACCGTTCAGCCCCACCGTTGTAAAATAGGAGTTGAGGAGCCTTTTTCTAATAAAACCTCCCCTAAACCCTCCTTGATAAAGAGGGGGACTGAACGACTGCAAATAAAGATTATTTCCCTTCATCAGCATATGAACCAAATGCCATAATCCGTTGATAACGCTTTTCTAATAATTCTTGCAAATTTTCGTGTCTTAATTCTGCAACATGGCGAGATAGAGTTTCTTTTAAATTCTCTGCCGTGGTTTTAAAATCCCTGTGTGCTCCACCGATTGGCTCTCTGACCACTTCATCTAAAAAGCCTTGTTCTCTGACTCTATCCGAAGTAATACCCATTGCTTCTGCAGCCAATTTTGCTTTATCTGCGCTTTTCCAAAGAATTGAAGCACAACCTTCGGGTGAAATAACTGAATAGGTGCTGAATTCCATCATAATCAAGCGATCACCAACGCCAATTGCCAGCGCACCACCTGATCCACCTTCTCCAATCACCGTGCATATAACAGGTGTTTCCAGTTTGGCCATTTCAAACAAATTACGTGCAATCGCTTCGCTTTGACCGCGCTCTTCTGCTCCAATCCCCGGATAGGCTCCTGGGGTATCAATCAAACAAATAATAGGTAATTTAAAGCGCTCGGCCATTTTCATTACCCGCAAGGCTTTACGATAGCCTTCTGGGCGCGGCATACCGAAATTACGAATAATTTTTTCTTTGGTATCGCGTCCTTTTTGATGACCGATAATAACAACGGCTTGACCGCTTAATTTAGCTAAACCACATATAATGGCCTTATCATCGGCATAAGTACGGTCACCATGTAATTCATGGAAATCAGTAAAAATTAAATCAATATAATCCAATGTATACGGTCTACCTGGGTGTCTTGATAATTGGGAAATTTGCCAGTCACTCAAGTCTTTAAAGATTTCTTCTGTTAACTGTTGGCTCTTGGCTTCCAGATCATTTAACGCAGATGAAATATCAATATCATTTTCCGCTTGTACTCGGCGTAATTCTTCAATTTTAGCTTCTAGTTCTGCAATCGGTTGTTCGAAATCGAGAAAATTTAAATCCATGACTTTTATCTTTGATTATAGTTTTATGTGTAAAGCGTAGTTTATAAGGAATAAACACGGAATAAGTTGAGCATCTGGCACAGAGTTTTTATTCGTATTCAAGGCGTAGATATGGCGCATAGTTAGCTACGTAACTATTTTTAAACACTGAAGACGGATAAAAAACTAGCCTGTTGCTCAACTTATTTCATGCTCATTCCTAAGTCATTCTACGCTTTTATGGTATTTAATATGGCTTCTTATTTGCTATTTTATCCAATTCTCGCAAATGTTTTAATTTTTCTGCAATTTTTATTTCCAGTCCGCGTGCAACAGGTTGATAAAACCTTGTATCTTGCAAGCCGTCAGGAAAATAATTTTCTCCCGCCGCATAAGCCTCAGGCTCATTATGCGCATAGCGGTATTCCTTGCCGTAATCCAGATCCTTCATTAACTTGGTGGGTGCATTACGTAAATGATTAGGTACAGGCAAACTACCACTCTGCTTAGCAACACTCATCGCTGTATTAAAAGCCGTATAGACAGCATTACTTTTCGCTGCACAAGCCATATATACCAATGCCTGGGCAAGAGCCAGCTCACCTTCTGGGCTACCTAGCCTTTCCTGTGTCTGCCAGGCATTAATCGTCAACTGTAAAGCGCGAGGATCTGCATTACCTATGTCTTCCGAGGCAATGCGCACAATTCGTCGTGCCAGATATAAGGGATCGCAGCCACCATCCAGCATGCGGCAAAACCAGTATAAAGCCGCATCAGGCGAACTGCCACGTACAGATTTGTGCAAGGCAGAAATCTGATTATAAAATTCTTCGCCCTGATGATCAAATCGACGCACACCGCCTGCCAATACCTCTCTTGCAATAGTCTCGGTAATAATATTTACTTTATTTGCTCGTGCAAGCTCAACAGCGAGTTCCAGAAAATTCAGTAAGCGCCGTGCATCGCCATCCGCTGCTGCCGAAAACTGCTGTTTCAATTCTTCCGACATGGTGATTGCAAGCTTTCCCAAGCCATGTTCAGTATTTGTCAGTGCTTTATCAATAAGTTCCTGTAAATCATCTATCGTCAAGGCGTTTAACACATACACTCGTGTCCGTGATAACAAGGCATTATTCAATGCAAAAGAAGGATTTTCAGTCGTAGCACCTAAAAAAAACAGCGTGCCATCTTCTACGTGCGGCAGAAAAGCATCTTGTTGAGATTTATTAAAGCGATGTACCTCATCGACAAACAGGATACTTTGCCGTTGTTCCTGTTGCTGTATTTGCTTAGCGGCTGCAACCGCTGCCCTTATTTCTTTAACACCTGCCAATACGGCAGAGATGGACATAAACTCTGCATTAGAGTGCCTGGCAATCATACGCGCCAAGGTAGTTTTGCCAGTACCTGGAGGCCCCCAGAAAATCATAGAATGTAGACGGCCAGAGTTAATCGCCTCATACAGCGGTTTTCCGGGTTGTAGTATATGTTTTTGCCCTACGTAATCTACCAGGGTTTCAGGGCGCATTAGATCTGCTAAGGGTTTTGTTAGCAATTTAATTCCTTTATTAGCATTACATAAAATGCACTTTATTATAAAGAGGTGAGCACAATAATCATTAATTTTTTACATTGTAACTTACATTAAGCGGGTCTATTTTCTGTTTTTAATATAAAAAAACAGGCAATAGACCCGCTCAATGTAAGTATGTTGATTCTATATCAGCACTAGATACTTTGCTCAGTCCAAAACGGGATATGGATACTATGTTGGTCTAGATCTTCGCCTGGCGTGGAAGCCGATACATCACCTTGAATTCGCCATAGTCGGACAGAATTTGGGCTACCAACTTAAAACGGGACAAGCCATCATTTGTAGGGTGGGCAATCTTTTCTGCCCACCGAGGTTCAACTTGATGGTGGGCAAAAAAAGCTGCCCACCCTACTTATTTTGCAAAGGAGTTGTCCCGTATTAAGTTGGTAGCCAGAATTTGAATAATAGTGCTCATCTTGAGTATGT
>CAZLLL010000283.1:0-5116 GCA_964560255.1 uncultured Methylomonas sp. | reverse complement strand
GAATGAAGGTGACAGGAGTCCCTGAATTTCGCGAAGCAGCATGGCGCGCCTATTTCCCCAAAATATTTTACACTGTTTAAAGGTCAGCCAATTAAGAGTCAATCAAGTGCAGGCGTATAAAAGCTTTAGCTTTTTTTCCGTACACAGCAATAGCCATTACACTCCTAACAAAGTGTAAACGGATAAATAAATAAAAGAGGCCGAGAGTGACTACACTTTTAGTTAATCCATACCATTTTGAGGAGTTTATTTATTACGAGCTACTTTTTGCTTTGCGTATTTTAACGCTCTTCCTACTTAATTTGCCAAGATGCAACCAAAGACTCCTCCAGTGCAATTTACGTTAAAAGTTAAGACTCTAAAACATCTAGGCAGCAACTACCGTTGCTATATCTTCATACAGACGTTTCTTTTTCCAGCCTACAAAAGCACCATCATCAAAAGGAAGGTCATAATCAATTGCAAATTCGTAAAAACTTCTAAATAAGCGCGCCGTTCGAAAAGCATGTAATTCGTCATCAGCGGTAATGGTTTCCACATTGCCTACCTGAAATGTTTTATTCCGTGATTTGGTGTCACATACCCAAAAAACAGTATAACAAAGATAGCTTTTATCTTTTCTTCCGTCATATTTAATGGTGCGTGAAACACCGGTTAAACCTGTCGTGGTTTTGTTTTTTGGAGGTTTGAGGAAACGGGTTCTACTGCCTTTTAGGACAACTAACATTTGATCGCGCCAGGCAATCGCTGCAGCAATAGATTTACTTCTATTGCCCCATAATTTATGTGAAAAATAACGGCTACTCTCTTTACCGCGACGAACGATACGCACCTGATAACCGAAGGCATCAGGCTCTGTTATGTGTTTATGTTTTATCATAGGAGGTATTTTCTCAATTTTTTTATAAAGTTACAATCACTTTGAGATATAAGCTTTAACTAATAAAAAGAGTTGTTCTGGTGCTCTTGAAAAATTCTATTAAAAATTTTTTGCTGAAAAGAATTCCATTTATTATTGAATGATAGCAATCTTACTAGGAGCAAGTTCAATTATAGTAAAGATTACCTTGTTTTTACTAGTAATGACAAGATATTTTTTGAAGATTTGAGAAATACCAAGCAATTTAGTGTAGAATTCGTCAAATCCACTCTATCGTGGGTATAATTAAGGTTTTTTTCTACATCAAAATACCAAGTTAAGGAGACACTCATGAGTGTATTAGTAGGTAAGCAAGCACCCGATTTTACGGTTCCTGCTGTTTTAGGTAATGGCGAAATTGTTGATTCTTTCTGTTTTTCAGATGCAACAAGTGGCAAGTATGCGGTTATCGTATTTTATCCATTAGATTTCACGTTTGTTTGCCCAAGTGAACTTATCGCTCTGGATCACCGGATGGATGATTTTACTAGCCGTGGTGTTGAGGTGATTGCTGTTTCAATAGACTCTCATTTCACCCATAACGCATGGAGAAATACAGCGATAAACGAGGGTGGAATTGGTCCAGTTCGTTATACTATGGCTGCCGATATGGCACACACTATCGTAAAAGACTATGATGTTGAAGCTGATGCACCGGCAGTGGCTTACCGTGGTAGCTTTTTAATTGATAAAGCAGGTATGGTACGCCATCAAGTCGTTAATGATTTACCTTTAGGGCGTAATATTGATGAAATGTTACGTATGGTTGATGCATTACAATTCCATGAAGAGCATGGTGAAGTCTGTCCAGCGGGCTGGAACAAAGGAGATGCAGGTATGGATGCCTCTCCAGCAGGTGTTGCTGCATACTTAAGTGAGAATTCTGACAAACTATAAGTCAGATTATTGCAGATAAAAAGCGGGCTATTGTTAACGATAGTCCGCTTTTTTTATATCAAAATAATATTTGAGTGGGATATTAATTCCTCCCGTGACTCAGTGTAGCTTGTGCATATTTGAACTCAGGTTATTTTTATGCAAAAATGTATCACTCCTGCCGAATACCCGTCTTGCAAAGATTCTATACGTGTTCCCTAGTTGTTTTTTTTGCCAGCATTTTTAATAATTGTAAACGTGTCAAATGAACGCAAATACAGGCAATTAGAATAGAAATTAATGTTTCGCCAATAAGTAGCATAGCAATTGCAAAGCCCAGAATATAGCCAATCACCCCAACAACAGCCCACCTTATGCCATTTTCTCCATTCTTTTTCCCAGTTTGATAAAACACAATGGCTGTTACAATAGCAGCGAGCTTGATTAATATTAACATTTTTTTATTCCTGTTTTATTACTTAATACATAGAATACTATAAAATGATTAGGTAAAGTGTTTATTGATTTTTTTATTACACTTTAACTTATATTCTAGCTGTTAGGTAAAATACTACTATTTTTAATTCAGGACTAGTACCTCTCCCTCTAAATAAGCGATATTTTAAATCTAAGTAAGCAGTTGTTTTACAATAATTAAAACTTTATTTATTATTGATTACTTAAGGAATTAGCACGAAATAAGTTGAGCAACTGACGCAAAATTTTTGTTCGTATTCAAGATGCAAAAACTTAGCTCTAGCGAGCTACGTAACTGTTTGTGCAACACCGAATACGGACAAAAAGACCAGCAAGATGGGTAGGGTATTTGCTGCGAGTTACCTAAGGAATGGGAATTGAATAAGTTGTGCAATTATGACGCAGTATTTTTGTTTGCCTTCAAGGCGCGGTAACAGGCGCATAGCTAGCTACGTAACTGTTTCCGCAACGCAGAAGGCGAACAAAAAGACAAGTCAGAATGCACACGTTATTTGATTCCCATTCCTAAGCACACGCTATTGTATTTCCACTTCACTAGACTATAGGAGAAACAGATGGGAAAGTTAACTAAAGCTCTTTTAATATTTATTTCCTCAGTGCTCATTCTTATTCTGGCCGCTGTCATAATTATCCCGCTTGTTGTTGATTTAAATGATTATAAACTGGAAATAGCCGCAGCAGTAAAGGATAAAACAGGCCGCACGTTAACCATAGACGGTGATTTACATGTATCGGTTTTTCCATGGCTGGGGATATCAACCGGAAAAATCAGTTTAAGTAATGCCGCTGGTTTTTCTAGCAGCCATTTCGCAAGCATTGGTGAAAGCGATATAAAAGTGAAATTAATGCCTCTTTTTTCCAAAAAAGTTGAGGTAAGAACAGTTGTTTTAAAAGGGCTGGAATTGCATTTAGCCATAAATAAGCAAGGTGTCAGTAACTGGGACGACTTAGCTAAACCACAAGACGATAAAGAGCAACAAGAAGACATAACCATCGATAAGGAGGGAGATAGCACAACGTCATATATTAATTCCTTTACATTGGGCGGGTTAGTGCTTGAAAATTCTCAAGTAAGCTGGAATGATCAACAATCTGGGCAGAATATTGTTGTCAAAAATTTTAACCTGGAATCAGGGGCAATTGCATTTAATCAGCCTATCGCGTTAGAACTATCCTTTTTACTGGAAAATGCAGAACCAGCAGTCACAGAGAAACTGGCTTTATCGACGAACCTGACGATTGATGAAACATTTAAAAAAATCCAGTTAGGAAGCTTCAAACTGGATTCTGTCACTAAGGGAAAATCTATCCCTGGAGGCATTTTTGATGCACAACTACTCTCTGAAATATTTCTGGATTTAGAGCTGCAAACTCTAGCTCTAAATAAATTACAGCTTAATACCAATACCATTGATTTAATGGGCACTATAAACGCCTCCCAGCTAGATACAGACATACAGTACACAGGAGCCATTCAGATTAAAACGTTTAATCCAAAAGAGCTACTGCAAAAAATGCAAATGGATGTACCTGAAACCACTGATCAGCAAGTTTTAAACAAACTTGCCATAAGCTTCGACATGCAGGGCACAAAGGACTCTATTGCATTAGATGCACTAAAAATCACACTTGATGATACGCAAATAAGTGGCTATACGCATATTATGCACTTTAAGAATCCAGCCATCACTTTTAATATTCATATTGATGATATTGACGTTGACCGGTACAGCGCACCTAAAAAAGAGACAGTTCAAAAAACGCCTGCCTCGGCACCTGCGGAGGCAATTAATACAGTCACAACGCTTATTCCTGTTGAAACAATACGCGCTCTGAATCTATCAGGCGACTTAAGTATCGCTAAATTAAAGGTTGCACAACTAAAAATGGCTGATGTGAGCTTAAACTTACAGGCGAAGCAAGGCATACTACGAACTAAGCATACTATTAAACAGCTGTATAAGGGGAGCTATAAGGGACAAATAAGTATTAATGCAAAATCAAAAACACCGACCCTTGCTTTTAACGAAAAAATATCGAACGTATTAATCGAGCCATTATTAAAGAATTTACAACCTGGAGCAGATGTAAAATTAACAGGTGTAGCAAATATTTCAGCTAAATTAAATGCACGAGGAAATAGCATAGATGCCATTAAATCAACTCTGGGAGGCAGCCTGAGTTTTGCACTGTATAAAGGCACGGTCAGAGATTTTAATTTACAAAAAATAATTGATCTTGGCAGATTAGCAATCAAAGGCAAAGAAATGAAAAAAAACTATGCCAATGAACAAACAGTTTTCAGTCTTATTCAGGGAACAGCAACGGTAAAGCAAGGCATTATTAATAACCCTGATTTTTTAGCGGAATCATCGACTGTCGAGATAAAAGGAGGCGGAACAGCAAACTTAGTCACCGATGAATTAAAATACCGAGTGGTTGCAAAAATGAAAAAGAGTGCTAATAAAAATTTGAATAAAGCGGCTAACCGCCCTGTTGCAATTAAGGTCGGGGGGACACTTTCAGAGCCTAGCTATACAGTGGATTTAACTGCAATAGAATCCATGTTGACCAAGAAAGAAAAGCAAAAAGTAGATAAATTTATTAACAAGCGCGAAAAGGATATAGATAAAGCTTTAGGTGAAGGTACCGGTAAAGCAGTGAATAAATTGTTACGAAGTTTTTTCTAAGGAATGGGAATGAAATAACGTGTGCATTTGACGCAGGATTTTTGTTCGTCTTCGAGGCACGTAAATAGGCGCATAGCAGGCTACGTAACTATTTACGTAACAAAGAAGATGGACAAAAAGACAAGTTAAATTC
>CAZLLL010000282.1:0-5121 GCA_964560255.1 uncultured Methylomonas sp. | reverse complement strand
CCCATTCCTCCAAATCGGCTTGTGAAGCGTTATTCAATGCCTGCTGAATTATGCTTTCATCCCGACTGCCGCAGAGAGCAGGAATCAGCAGTACCGTTCGGTTCATATCCAGCAATTCTAAATATGTAGTGAGACGCATTATTATTTGTTAATATAGTATAAAAACAAGGAAAAATACAGGAGGAACTCACGATGAGTATTCCCTTTAAATTTATGATGTATTTATAAAGCGATAAGGCTTGTCACGTCTTATATGGATCGCCTATAATGCAATTAACCCAAGGCAGCATAAATATAGGCTACCAGCTTAAGACGGGACAAGCCATTATTTGTAGGGTGGGCAATCTTTTCTGCCCACCGAGGTTCAACTTGATGGTGGGCAAAAAAAACTGCCCACCCTACTTATTTTGTAAAGGAGTTGTCCCGTCTTAAATGG
The DNA here is from genome assembly GCA_964560255.1 of uncultured Methylomonas sp. GTDB lineage: Bacteria > Pseudomonadota > Gammaproteobacteria > Methylococcales > Methylomonadaceae > Methyloprofundus. The sequence continues at coordinate 4,685 of CAZLLL010000282.1, read as the reverse complement.
GTAGCCCACTTATAAGGTCAATCATAATGTACAAATTTATAATATTTTTACTTGCAAGGGTTATTGTTGAGCCCGTAATGGCAGTTCCCTATCAACAACCTACGATGGCAGTCCTTCCCTTTCAGCTCAACTCGGTGATACAAACGACCAATATCGGTGACCTTGTCATTAACCGTACTCTGGTTGAACATGAGTTTTCTAATGAATTAATGAATTTTCTGACAAAATCACGAAAATTCAATATAGTGAGTCGTTCCCAAATTGATAAAGTGATGAATGAAAACCTGTTGACTGAATCGGACTGGGTAGATCCGACACAGTCTGAAAAAATGGGACGCTTGCTGGTTGCCGATTACCTGGTTACTGGAGTTATTAATCGTCTGGAAACAAATGTTATCAGACAAAATCTTCAAATTACTGGCGAAACAGCCCCAAGAATTGTCACCACGTTTAAATGTCAGTTTCAAGTGATTGAAAGTGCAACAGGAAAAGTTAAGCTCGCAGATCAGGTGATCTATAAACTAAAAAGCACCGATGTGCGTCGAGAGATCTCAGCAACTGAAAGGCGCGACTGGACATATGAGGATTATAAAGACTTACTCTTTTCACGTACAGCAACTGAAGTTGGAAATGCAATTCTGGGTAGCGTTTATCCCATTAAAATTGTTGATGTTAGACCCCAAGGCGTTATACTCAATCGTGGACGCGGTGCAGGTATTGAAGTAGGCAGCCTATGTCAGGTCATTAGCCAGGGTAAGCCTATTATAGACTATGACACCGGTGAATCTCTAGGAGGCTACGAGAGTAATGTAGGGTTGCTGGAAGTGACATCAATTGAAACAAAATTTAGTAAAGCGAAAGTCATTTCGGGTGCTAATCATATTAAAAATGGTTATCTCTGCCGATTGCAAAAGAAAAAAATTATCACCACAGAACCTGGCTATCCTAAGGTTACTCTAGGCTGGTAGTAAAATGAGGCGTGGTCATAAAAGAAGACTATAGCGAGACGGGGTATTTACCCCGTTTCTAGCGTTTGGGATTTAATAACAAACGATAATATTTTTATGAACAATAATCTTAAACGTTATCTACGGAATGAATACCTCATCTACGCTAGACAAGCCAAACAACACTGGCGCTCCATTATCCTACCTTGAGCCTTATGCATAAAAAACCGCTAAAAAAATGCTGCATACTATTGCTGCTAAATGCCACCATTTTAATGTCAGGTTGCTCAACAATTATTGATGCCAGAAAACAAAAACAGCCGTATTTATCGGACTATTATTCAGGCAGCCTAGATAAGGCAGCAAAAGACTTATCCAGCAAAAGTGAAAGCAGAAGCGGAACAAACGATGAATTAATATGGCGACTGGATCAGGGGACTGCATTGTTTACTGCGGGGGATTATCAGCAAAGTGTCAAGGTTTTTAAAAGGTGTGAAGCAATTATTGCAGACTATGATAATCGTGCTGTGCTAAACGCACGTGCGGGCAGCGCTGAAATCGGGGCTGTTTTAACTAATCCAAATGCACTTCCCTACAAAGGTATGTATCTGGATAAAGTCATGCTCAATGCCTATCAGGCATTAGGCTATTTTGCACTGGGTGACTCTGCAGGGGCGCACGTCGAATTACGCAGAATGCGCAATACTCAAAAAAACGTAGTCCGGCAGTTTAAACAGGAAATTCGACAAAACCAAAAAGAAATTAATGCTCAGAACAAAAAAAATCAACAACAAAGCACTCGCAAAGCCGCAATGTCATTTAACGATATCGCAAAAAACCCAGTGATTAATGAGGTCTATAATGCATCAGGAAATAAGGCCAATAAACTCTACGGTAACTTAAGCAACCCCTTCGTCAGTTACTTTTCTGCTATGGGTTATCTTATGGAAAACAACTACAGCGAAGCATTAGTTGACTTCCGCAATCTGTATAAAATGCTCCCTGATAATAAGTTAGTACAACAAGATTATGTTAGCTGTGCAAAAAAAATAGGCGCTAGAATCCCGCGAAAACTCCGACATATTAAAGCGTACGATTATCCATTAAACCAAAAAATGGTGTATATTCTGCTTTTCAATGGGCGGGCACCGGCACTGAAACAGGAAAAGTTTCAAATGATACTCCCATATGTGGGCTATACAGGTATCGCTTTTCCTCGCTATGAGTATTTTTCATCCCCATTACAAGGGATGAATATTGATTATCAGTACCGTAATAAGACGCTCTCAACTCAAACCGAACCAGTCGCGAATTTTGATGCCATTATGTCTCAGGAATATCACCAGCAACTCCCTGCAATGATTACTCGGCTTGTTATATCAACACTCACTAAAGAACTTGCCAGTTATGCAGCTGTCCAGGCGGCAAGAAGAGCCAGTCAGGCTGGAAGAAGCTCCAATTCCGGTGCGGAAATTGGTGCCCTAATCTTAACCGGTGTCTATAAAGCAATGTTTAATACCGCAGACACTCGATGCTGGGAGACACTTCCACAAGAAGTGCAAATAGCACATATACCCCTACCTGATAATGGTGTTTTAAATATAACACCGCGCGGGATGGCGGGTACAACAGAAATAAAATTAAAACATGATACAAATAACGCCATTGTCTTTATTAGAGCATTATCCGCGAATAAACTGATTTATAAGGTATTCGAAACTCAATAAGCTACGGTTTTGTAACCGTTCAGTTCCCTCCTTAGGGAGCTGGAAATAAATAATCGTCCAATATTGGGCAGGATTTTTGTTCGTATTCAAGGCGTAGTAACAGGCGCATAGCTGGCTACGTAACTGTTGCTACAACGCAGAAGACGGACAAAAAGACTCGCAATATTGGATGATTATTTGTTTCCATCTCCCTTATCAAGGAGGGGTTAAGGAACATGCACGACACACTTGAGAAACTGACTTGTCTTTTTGTCCGTCTTCGGTGTTGCACAAACAGTTACGTAGCTCACTAGAGCTAAGTTTGTGCGCCTTGAATACGAACAAAAATCCTGTGTCAGTTACTTAATTGTCCTAAAGGATATTTAAAGGCGGGCTAAAGTTACGCTCTACGATATTGAGAATTAATTTCACCAAAAAAGGAACACGAAATGAAAGGTTTTATAATTGCCATAAGTTGCCTGCTATTACTGGCTTGCCAGGCAACCGTCAATACAGTTGAAAATACTGAAAAGAGTATGCAACGCCAATCTGTTGATACCTCAAAAGTATCTACCGATAACTTTCTTAGAAGGCGACTTGCCATAGACCGAATTGACAAAGTTGAGCTGCCTGATGGACTTCTTAAAGTACAGGTGACTGCAAGCAATATTAGGACAAGTTTCTGGGATCAGGCTGGCTCCTGGTTTATGAAAGATAACCCCTATCAAATTACCTATCGTTTCAGCTGGCTTGATGAGCATGGAATGGATGTTAAAACAGGCGCACAAACCTGGATTCCAATGACGGTTATTCCGGGAGATACCATTCGTATAATGGCCGTCTCACCAAATGCCAGATGTAAAGATTTCACCCTAAGCTTAAGAGAAAATCAAGATGCAAGGTCTAATTGGTAATATCGAATTGGATTCTTTTAAAATCTTAGTTTCTCTATCCATTTAATGGCACAATAGAAAACATCATGACACATAAAATATTATCAATACTCAGTATAAGCTTAACTCTTATTATTTTAACAGGTTGTGGCGCAACAACCCGTCGCATTGATGCAACAAGCAATGAAGGACTCGTGACTGTTGATGACATCAATTTTAAGGATTGGCAAATAGCAGCAGAACAGGGAATAAACTCATTGTTAGCTTCCGGTGTGTTAAACCGTGCTGATGGCCGTAAAACAATTCTGATGATCAGCACCATCAAAAACTCTACCAGCGAACATATTGATACCCGAATTTTAACCGATAAAATCAGACTGGCTTTGCTACGCTCAGGAAAGGCATTAACTACAACAGCTGTGGGTGGTAATGGCCCTGATGACAGAGCCAGTAAACAAGTGCGCAGACTTGAAGATGATGATATGTTTAATCAGGCAACCGTTAAAAAAGCGGGTACTGCGATTGCCCCAGATATGAGTTTATCTGGTGAAATAGTTCAACAGCAAGCCTCATCCGGCAGAGTGAGAGAATCTTATTTTTTCTTTCATATGGCACTGACTGATTTAAATACAGGGCTTGCCATATGGGAAGATAATGTAGAAATTGCCAAACAGGCAAAAAGACCTGCTTTTGGGTGGTAAGGCACGAGGTTCCTGACCTGAGTTTGATGAAACTATCATCTAGCGGGATGCCTGGTTTTCTTGTTGACACTTGTGCAGAAGTGCAATAGCTTTAGCTATTGCTGCCTTCATAAAAAGCTAAGGCTATTGTACTCTTGCATAGGAATAAGATTAAATAACATGTGCATTGACTGCTATTCACTAAGCTGAGCTTTAAATCTGCATAAACTCTGTGTAGACTGAGGCAGGCTCTAGGCTGTCGAAGTCCTGACCGTAGGAGTTAAAGTAAATTTCTCTTTTTGGATATTCCTTGTTTTGAAAATTATTAGCATATTATTAAAAAATAACTTTTTGGGAAAAATTATATAATTTTATTTTTAAATCAGTAGTTTATGTTTTTTTAGCATTCTATTTTTTGGTCAAATGTTTATTTCATTTAAAATCCCATTACAAAAGCCG
>CAZLLL010000281.1:0-5143 GCA_964560255.1 uncultured Methylomonas sp. | reverse complement strand
GGCAAACAAAAATACTGCGTCATAATTGCACAACTTATTCAATTCCCATTCCATATCTGAAGCTACTAGTTAGTAGGCGGTAGTAAATTATTCCTTACGTTCGGCAACACGCATCACAGCACTCCGCGCTCGTGCGTTTTGCTCCAATTCCTTTGTACCTGCTTTTATTGCCTTACCACACTTTTTCAAACGAATAGATGCTAATTCTTCATTTAGCATCGGTAGTTTCGATGGATTATATTTCCCTCGTGATTCATCCCGAATAAAGCGCTTAACAATTCTGTCTTCAAGTGAATGAAATGCAATAACAACCAGCTTACCTCTTATCGCTAATATATTGACTGCCTGCTGCAGCACTTTTTTTATTTCATCCAGTTCACTATTGATTACAATTCTTACTGCCTGAAAACTTCGTGTTGCTGGATGCTTATGTTTTTCTTTAACTGGAATCGCTGCTGTAACAATATCTGCAAACTGTTTAGTGGTCTGAATACTTATTTTCACGCGCTGAGTCACAACGGCACGGGCAATCCGCCGCGCAAACCGCTCTTCTCCATAATCAAAAAGCACTTGCATTAACTCTGTCTCAGATACCTCCGCAAGCCATTGGGCAGCAGACAATCCAGAGCTGCAATCCATACGCATATCCAAAGGGCCGTCATGCATAAAACTAAATCCACGACTGGCATTATCTAATTGTGGCGAAGAAACACCAAAGTCCATCAGAATGCCGTCCACTTTCCCTGACCAGCCTAACTTCTCAACAATCTCCTGTAATTCCGAAAAGCATCGATGCTCTAATTGAAAGCGTGAATCCTTTAATAATTCCAGTGCAATATCAGATTGAATAGCATCCAGATCCCTATCAAGTGCCAGCAATCTCCCACCCTGTCCCAACTGCTGTAAAATACCTTGACTATGTCCTCCCCTGCCAAAGGTACAATCAATATAAATGCCATCAGGTTTAATGGATAATTCATTCAATGCTTTATTAAACAGTACCGGTAAATGCATTAATAATCCTTATCTAAAATAACAAATTAGCGAGCTCTTCCAGGCTATTATCATCGTCATCGCCATCATCCGCATTCATCCATGCATTTTCTTTTGCATTCCAGGCCTCTTCATTCCATATTTCAAATTTATTCAATTGGCCAACCAGTATCATTTTCTTTTCCATTCCGGCAAATTCTCTTAATTTTTCTGGTATCAACAAACGTCCCTGACTGTCCATTTCTGTATCGGTTGCATTACCAATTAAAAATCGCCGCAACTTTCCAGCCATTTTATTAAGAGTAGGTAACTTGCTAATAGTCAATTCAAGTTTTTCCCATTCAGGCAGAGGATAAAGCCATAAACAACCTGGCTCACCAATGCATTTTTCATCAATCGCAACGGTGACAATTAACTGATGCTCGCAACAATCCTGCAACTCGTCTCTATACCGAGTTGGAATTGCAAAACGCCCTTTCGCATCCAGGCTAACTTTTGTGACACCTCTGAACAAAACTTTTCCTCTTAGGTCACTCGCAATAAATAAACTACCCATATTGCGCAGGATTTTTGTTTGTTTTCCATTAGTAAACACGGCGCATAGCAGGCCACGTAACTATTTCTATCAAAAAGAAGACGGACAAAAAGACAAGCAAGATGGGTAGGTTGTTTGTTGCAAGTTACCTTAATTAGGCTGAAACCTTAAAAAAAACACTTTTCACCACTTTTCACCACTTTACTCCACCTTGAGACAAACTATAAGTTTCTAGCATTCGTTAGTCAAGATAGATTTTAAAAAAAATCCATTTTTTCGACAATGACTTAAAGATAAGCTTTGAGAAGAATAAGAACAACTTAAATATGTTTTAATAAATTAATATCTATCAAATATTTATCATTATTTCTTAAAGTAATTTATTACATAGAGATAAATGAGATTTTTCTAATGAAAAATAGTTAATAACCTCTGTGATTGCCTATCAATAATTACTAAAACGACAGGCAATAAAAAACCCACAAAGTGGCAAAACTTTTTGCACTTTATGGGTTTATTTTCAGTTTTACCAGAAGAATTTTCTGGTGATAGCTACTTTTATTTCATACTACCACACTTCCCTTCACCGCACTTTCCTTCCATTCCCTTCGTATCATCTTTCTTGGCTTTTGGCATCGGCTTATTACCCGCACATTTTCCTTCAGAGGTTTTTTCCAGCGCACCTTCAGGCATCATGCTCGCACCACACTTACCCTCACCACAGGCAGCGTCTTTCATTTTTGCTGACCCTTTGCTTGCTTTATCTACCTGAGCCAACTGCATATAACCATTGCTTAATTCAGTCATGACAAAAGGAGAGCTCCCTTCGCTGATAATGCTTTCTGCCTGCACAGCATTTATTGCTAAGCCAGAAAATAATGTTGTACCGACTACAACGGCCAATGGTGATTTCTTTATACTCATCTTTCTTTCCTCAATAATAAATTTAATTTAAGAAATGTGCATGAAATAACTTGAGCAACTTTTTAACACAAGGTTGCAGGTGCGAATGAATTCGCACCTGCAGTGGCTCAACTTATTTCGTGCCCATTCCTAAGCCAATAAAAAGATTGTTGCCAAACCCAGGAATGACATAAATCCAATAACATCTGTCACTGTCGTCAGCAACACCCCCCCCGCAAGTGCAGGGTCGATACCTCTTTTTTGTAAAAACAAAGGAATTAATACCCCCGCCAGTGCTGCGCAACTTAAATTAATAATCATTGCGCCACCCAGCATTATTCCTAACGGCATATTCGAAAACCAGGCGGCAGCAATGAGTGCCACAACCACCGACCAGACAACGCCATTTACCGCTCCCACTGCCAGCTCTTTAAAGAGAAAGGACATGGCATTGGATGATGAAATTTGATGTAATGCCAGACCACGAATAACCAATGTTAATGTTTGGCTACCTGCAATTCCCCCCATGCTAGCAACAACTGGCATTAACACCGCCAAAGCAACAATCTGATCAATCGTTGCCTCAAATAAGCCGATAACCCAGGAAGCAAGAAAGGCAGTACATAAATTAATTCCCAGCCAGACAGCTCTACGTTTAGCACTGACCCATACTGGCGCAAATAAATCGTGCTCCTCATCTAAACCAGCTGAACTTAAAACGGCATGCTCGGCTTCTTCACGAATAACTTCCAGTACCTCTTCAAGTGTAATCCTACCAACCACTTCATTTTTCTCGTCAATCACTGCAGCAGATAAAATATCCCTGTGCTCAAAAATACTTGCCACTTCAGATACCGGCATATTGGTTGGTATTGCCTCAACAACATTCATCAATTCAGAAATAGCTGTTTGCGGATCACTGGTCAATATTGCAGCCACTGCAACCATTCCCTCATAATGGTTATGCTGGTCGACGACGGAAATATTAACCATGTTAGCAGGCATTTTTTTCTGTTCCCGCAGTCTGGTTAAAACGGATTCTACAGTCGCATCAGCGTGTACTGGCAAAGCATCCATACTCATTAGCCTACCGGCCGTATGCCCATCATAAGCAAGGGCTGCCTCAAGGCGACTATTTCCTTCTTTTTTGAGGACTTTTTCCCTTACGTCAGCTGAAAAGTCAGCCACTAAGTCAGCCATTTCTCTTGGCTGTAACGGGCTTACAGCAGCAACCAGATCGGTTGCTGATGTACGCTCAATCAGACCAATTCTAACTTCTCCGTGCAGCGCAGCAAGCGTCTGCCCCATCGCTTCGGGTGCCATAATCGTCCAAAGTTGATACCTATAATGTGTAGGTAAAGACCTAAGCAGCAGAGCGATTTCAACAGGAAACAGACTATGTAAATGATTACGCGCATCATATAAAGCTCCATTTTCCAAGTCATTGACAATTTGTTGCAAATTAATATCTGAGTGATCTTGTGGTCTACTTACTGGCATATCTCTATCTCATTTTTTTGTGGTAAGCGAAATCAAATTAAAAAAACCTTTGTTATTGCAATTCACTATGTCTGACAATAACGTTAAACGCCCTACTCTGAAAATACCGCGCAAGGCTATCAATTAAAAAAACTGAACGATGCTGCCCACCGGTACAACCAATAGCAACCGTTAAATAGCTACGATTTTCTTTTTCAAAGCGGGGTATCCAACGCTCTAAAAAAGTAGCAATATCTTGAAAAAACTCTGTCACTATTTCTTCTGACTGTAAAAAATCAACCACTGGCTGGTCTTTTCCGCTCAGCCCCCTCAGTTCAGGGCTCCAGTATGGGTTAGGTAAGCAACGCGCATCAAAAATAAAATCAGCATCAAGTGGTATGCCATATTTAAAACCAAAGGACTGCGTTTGTATGGATATTTTGCGCAGTGCACCCTCTTGCACATAATCTCGAATTAATTCTCTTAATTGGTGATAATGGGTACGGCTAGTATCAATTATTAAGTCAGCGATCCCCGCCACCGAGTTGAGCATGTCTTTTTCAATTTTAATAGCTTCTTTTAAAGGCAAGTTTAAATCAGTTAAAGGATGTCGCCTTCTTGTTTCACTGTAGCGCTTAAGCAACACCTCCTCTTCAGCCTGCATATAGATCACATCACATTCAATACCTTGCTCACGAATAAAGGCCAATTTATCTGCAAAAGCATACAGGCTTTCACTTTGATTCCTGGCATCAATTCCGATAGCCGTTTTACGATAAGTCAATTGATCTTGTAACATGACATTGCTGATGAAATCATCAAACAAGAAAATAGGTAAATTATCAATACAATAAAAACCTGAGTCCTCTAAAGCATCTAAGGCTATGCTCTTTCCCGAACCCGACAGACCCGTCAAAATCAAAAGCTTCATAGTTTTTCGTGTATATTAAGAATAGGGAGTGCTGTAGTGTCCATTTGGCGCAGTTTTTTGTACATCTTCGAAGCACAATAACAGACACATATAGACTTTCAGATAATTAATTACCTGACGCTTAGGAACGTATACGAAATAAGTTGAGCAACTAAGGAATGGGAATCAAATAACTTGTGCATTCTGACTTGTCTTTTTGCTCGCCTTCGGCGTTGCGGCAACAGTTACGTAGCTGGCTATGCGCCTATTTATACGCCTTGAATACGAACAAAAATCCTGCCCAATATTGGACGATTATTTAT
>CAZLLL010000280.1:0-5144 GCA_964560255.1 uncultured Methylomonas sp. | reverse complement strand
GCGAACAAAAAGACAAGTCAGAATGCACACGTTATTTGATTCCCATTCCTTAATTCAAGTAAGGGAGATGGAAACAAATAATCATCCAATATTGCTAGTCTTTTTGTCCGTCTTCTGCGTTGTAGCAACAGTTACGTAGCCAGCTATGCGCCTGTTACTACGCCTTGAATACGAACAAAAATCCTGCCCAATATTGGACGATTATTTATTTCCAGCTCCCTAAATATCGTCTATTTCATTTGTTTGAAATATTTAAAGAAATCAGAATCAGGATCTGTCACCATTAAATTAGATGAGTGAGTAAATGTCTCCTTATAAGCCGCCATACTACGATAAAATGCATAGAATTCTATATTTTTACCATAAGCATTTGCGTAAATTTCCGCCGCTTTTGCATCGCCCTGTCCTTTCATTATTTCAGAATCACGATATGCATTCGCCAGTATGATTTCTTTCTGCTTATCCGCATCTGCACGTACTTTCTCAGCGGCTTCCTTGCCATGTGAGCGAAATTCTCGTGCCACTCTTGCTCGTTCAGCATCCATACGTTGATAAACAGATTCACTGACTTCACTAGGTAAATCAATACGCTTAACCTGGACATCGACAATTTCGATACCTAACTTTGCTGCAGCGGATGTTGTATTCTTTATTAAAGCTTCGCGTACTGCACTACGATCAGTAGATACTAACTGTTTAATATCCCGCTTACTAAATTCGCTACGAAAGGCATCTTTAATAATCTGTTCCAACAGTCCATTTGCCTGAAACGCATCCCCTGCAACGGCTGTATAAAACGTTGTGACATCACCAATACGCCATTTTACAAAGGAGTCTACGATTACATTCTTTTTTTCTGATGTTAAAAAAGGTTCAGGCACTGAATCCATAGTCAAAATACGTGAATCAAATTTTTTGACATTATTGATCAATGGAAATTTAAAATGTAAGCCTGGCTGATAATCGGCATCAATAATTTCCCCAAATTTAAACTTAATCGCTTTTTCTGTTTCAGTCACAGTAAAAACACACATCATGACAACAGTCATTAGTGCCCCAGCAGTCACTAAAATTTTATTTGCTGACATATTTAGCGCCCTCTTGTTGTGCGTCCGCGACTCGAAGGTCGAGGTGTGTTGGTTGAATTAAATGGTTGAGTAGTGGACGATGATTGATAGATATTTGACCGCTTATTGATTACCTTTGTTTTAGCTGCCAATTTATCTAAAGGTAAATACATTAGGTTATTGCTTCCTTTAACATCAACCATAACGGTATCAGTTCCACTCATCACCGATTCCATAGTATCTATATAAATTCGTTGCCGAGTCACTTCGGGTGCCTTTTCATATTCGATTAGAATCTGCATAAAACGACTCACATCTCCTTCTGCCGCTGAAATAATCCGCGATTTATAACCTTCTGACTGTTCAATAATTCTTGCTGCTGCGCCTCGTGCTTTAGGGACAACACCATTGGAATAGGCTTCTGCTTCATTAATAAACCGCTGTTGATCTTCACGCGCTTTAATCGCATCTTCAAATGCCGCTTGTACTTGTTCAGGAGGCTGAGCATCCACCAAATTGACACTGGTAATGATAATACCTGACTCATATGAGTCCATTACTTTCTGAATTTCAGTCTTAATATCTGCCACAATCTGGCTCCGTCCCTCGGTCAGAATAAAATCCATTGTATTCCCTCCAATAACACCCCGCTCAACACTTTCCGACACCTGTTTTAGTGTCGCTGTCTGATTCATTATATTAAATAAATATTTTTTAGCATCATTGACACGGTATTGTATGGCTAAGCGCACATCGACTATATTTTCATCCTTAGTTAACATCAACGCTTCTTTGGCAACGGAGCCTTTACGGCCTCCACCAGAGCGATAACCTACTTCTAAAAAACGCTGCTTTGCAATATTAACAATTTCTTTGTGTTCTATAGGGGCAGGAAACTTCCAGTTTAACCCTGGGTTAGTTGTCGCCACATACTTGCCAAAACGTAATTCAACACCACGGTTTCCTTCATCGACTATATAGAAACCACTCGCAGCCCATAACGCAACTGCTCCGAGCGCAAGAAATCCCAGTCCTTTTAGGGACGGCGGAGAGTTATCATTTCCGCTGCCATTATTTTTACCGCCACCACCACCAAACAAGCCGCCTAACTTATCTTGTAACGAACGAATCGCCTCATCTAAATCAGGAGCTCCATTTTCCTCGTTACGACCACTCCAAGGGTCTTTGTTTTTACCACCGCCTGGTTCATTCCAAGACATTTGCTTTAACTCCACATTTGTACTGCAAAAAAATTTTAAAGGTAAACCATTGCATAGGGTTATTATTCAGTCTCTTTATCACAAGCCCACTGCTTCGAAAGCATCAAAAAAGTTTCATTAAGGCGGGCTTAAGCCGCGCCCCACTTCTATTTTTCAAGAAGTTTGAATTGAGAATCTGAATAATCACATAAATAACTATGATTTAACTATGTAATTATCCTTAAAAAAAACTTTTAACACAATCACATTAGATTATTTCTTCAATATCCACTTCTTTCAGGAGCCCCATATGTTGCTGTTCAATTTCTATAGATAATGTCCAACCTCCTTGATCGGTATACTCTTCCTGCAAAATATTGGCAACTGAAAATAATTTTGCACGTATACCGCCCTGAGCTGGTAATAGATGACAAAGCTTTCTAAGTTTTGTCGCTGAAAAAATTTCAGCCAGAGCCTGTACCAGTAAGTCCATACCAACTCCTGTTTGCGCTGATAGCCATACCCGTATAGGTCGCCCCAGTTCATTACGATCTATACGCGGGGTAAAATCCTCCAGCAAATCAATTTTATTAAACACTTCTAATTGTTCATTTGTATCTGCGCCAATTTCCTTTAACACGCGATTTACTTCAAAAATCGTTTCATCCCGATTTGAGTCATTGGCATCAATGACATGCAGTAACAAGTCCGCATCTGTTGCTTCTTGTAGTGTTGATTTAAATGCTGCCACTAATTCATGCGGTAAATGGCGTATAAACCCTACCGTATCAGCTAACACAACCTCAGTCGCATTGGCTAATTTAAAACGCCTCAAGGTCGGATCAAGTGTGGCAAATAATTGGTCTGCTACATAAATATCCGCACCTGTTAAAGCATTAAATAAAGTAGATTTACCCGCATTGGTATAGCCGACTAAGGACAAATTAGGAATTTCTGCCCGTTTACGTCTGGCTCTGCCTTGATGTCGCTGCTTGACAACTTTCTGCAAGCGACTTTGTACCAGTTTAATGCGCATACCGACCTGGCGCCTGTCATCCTCTAGCTGGGTCTCTCCGGTGCCACGCAGTCCGATACCCCCTTTTTGTCTATCTAAATGCGTCCAGCCGCGAGTTAATCGCGTAGAGAGATGATTTAATTGTGCTAATTCAACTTGCAGTTTGCCATCATAAGTCTTGGCACGCAAGGCAAAAATATCTAAAATCAGTCCATTTCGGTCAACAACGCGAAACTCAAGAGCCGCTTCAAGATTACGCTGCTGACTAGGACTTAAAGTATGGTTAAACAACACCAGATCTGCTTCTGACTCTGCTATTGCGGTCTTTAATTCTTCTAGCTTACCACTGCCGATAAAATATTTAGGATCAGGCGTACGCCTTGAGCCTGTTAAGACATCAACAACTTCTGCACCTGCAGAGCGTGCTAATTCTTTTAATTCATTTAGATCTTCTTGTCCTGCATATAGCTTGATATGTACCAGAACAGCTCTTTCACCTGACTCAGGGCGGTCAAACAAGATGTAGCTCCTTGTTTTTGTGTATAATAAAATTACTCAACATCGATCTCTTTACTAATAATATTAATTGATTTACCCGGTACAATCGTTGATATTGCATGCTTATAAACCATTTGTACCATGGTATTTTTTAGCATAATGACGTATTGATCAAATGAATCAATCCGCCCTTGTAGTTTTATTCCATTAACCAGAAAAATTGATACCGGTGTATGTTCTTTTCTAAGTGTATTTAGAAAAGTATCTTGTAAATTTTGACTTTTTGGCATATGTCTCTCCCTAATTATTGTTATTTTTATGCAGCCTAAAAACTTATCCCAATGATGTCTTCATATGCTACCTTACCGATAATTAACTCGCTTTACAAGATATAAGGACGTAAAGTTCAAAAACAAGGTTGTTACTTATTTTAGCCTCCGCTATTCGCAGGCAGAAAAGTACAAAAAAATTTCAACGATAATTAGGGGCTGTGTAGCTATCCTGCGTATGGTAAGAACATCAACAGCCTAGTACCTCAACCCTTAAATAACCGAAAAAACTGGAGCGTAGGTTTTAGCCTATACTTCGAGTGAATTGATACTTTTATATTCTCGGTTATTTAGGGTATAGGGTACTAGGGAATGGGGATTTAATAACTTGTGCATTTAAACCCCAAGCCATTCAAGCTATTATTTTAAGTGTAGGTTGTGGGTGAGGTACGAACCCCAACTAGGGGAATAGCACAAATCACAAAGTCCAGTTTCTTACAACAGGATGAGACCTCTAGCACCTGTTATATAGCTAGCGGCATAATGTTGGGGTTCGTACCTCACCCACAACCTACACAGAGCTTGCGCATATTTCAAGCTCCGGTATAAAGACGGCAGTCAGTGCACAGGTTATAAAATTCTCATTCCTAGGGAATGTGAATTTTATAACCTGTGAATTTGACTTGTCTTTTTGTCCGTTCAGTGTTGCACAAACAGTTACGTAGCCTGCTATGCACCTGCTTGTACGCCTTGAATACGAACAAAAATACTGCGCCAGTTGCTTAACTTATTCCGTGCCCATTCCTAAGGAGAGGGACTGAACGGTGACATCGATTTAGTTGCTTGATAATAAGCGACTACCTTATACGAGACAGCTGATTATAGGCTAGCAATAGATCATTTTACCATGAAGATAATGAAGAGTTTAGTTTTTTCCTTTAATAGAGTTGTTTTTGTGAATAAATAAAACTTATTTAAAATCAATTGATTAAAATACTATCTTTATTAAGATTCCAGGTAAAATACAGTTTTATCCGTTTATTCAAAAAATGAAGCACACTAAAAAATATAACATACTGATTATTAATGAATATTC
>CAZLLL010000279.1:0-5148 GCA_964560255.1 uncultured Methylomonas sp. | reverse complement strand
CTGTAGCTGAAATATATCAATTTTCTTATGGATAGCACCCGCTCAATGTAAGTAACGACTCTCTCTTTAAAAAATTTAAAAATTTCTGTTATAAAAAAATTCCCCCTAGGTTCTTTATAGCAAGGTATAATACGCGGCTAAGAAAATTCTGTGCATTCTCAATGTACTTGTTTTAAAAAAGATAATGAATATTACGGCAATATACCCTGGGACATTTGACCCAGTCACCAATGGCCATATAGATATTATTGCCCGAGCAGCTAAGCTATACTATAAAGTGATAGTTGCAGTTGCTGTTAATCGCAATAAAGCGCCACTATTTACTATAGACCAGCGAGTAGAATTATTACAGAAGGTTACCGGTGAATTTGAAAATGTCAATATTATTGGCTTTGATAATTTACTGGTAGATTGTGCAAAGCAACAGGGTGCTAATGTTATTTTACGTGGCTTAAGGGCAATATCAGATTTTGAATATGAGTTTCAATTAGCCGGTATGAACCGACGTTTATCGCCTGAACTAGAAACCATGTTTTTAACACCAGCCGAACAATATGAATTTATTTCTTCAAGTATGATTAAAGAAATTGCCAGACTAGGAGGAAATGTCTCTGAATTTGTGCCTGATATTGTGCAACAGCAGTTAATAGAAAAGTTTAAAGGAGGATAAAATGTCACTACTTATTGATGATGAATGTATAAATTGCGATGTATGTGAGCCAGAGTGCCCCAACGGAGCAATTTCACAAGGCGAAGATATTTATATAATCGACCCTGCTTTATGTACTGAGTGCGTAGGACATCATGACCTTCCACAATGTATCGAGGTTTGCCCAGTAGACTGTATAGATAAAGACCCTGAAAAGATCGAAGAGCAAGATACGCTGTACCAAAAATATCTTAAATTAACGGCGGCATAGGGCGTTAAGCGACAACAAATGATAGCTGAAAAAAGGGGAGCTTGCGCTCCTCTTTTTTTGCCTGTGATAATGTAGAGCAGACCTTTAAGTCCGCTAGGGAATGGGAATTGAATAAGTTGTGAATTATGACGCAGTATTTTTGTTTGCCTTCAAGGCGCGGTAACAGGCGCATAGCTAGCTACGTAACTGTTTCCGCAACGCAGAAGGCGAACAAAAAGACAAGTCAGAATGCACACGTTATTTGATTCCCATTCCTAGGCAAGCTGAAATCCCTTTTTTTGAATTTACCAAACAAAACAACATGGCATTATTACGCTTAAAAAAAATCTCTATTGCCTTTGGCACACATTCTTTATTAAATCAGGCAGACTTTCAGTTGGACGAGGGAGAGAGAGTTGGCTTGTTAGGGCGAAATGGAGAAGGCAAATCAACGTTAATGAAAATTATCATGCAACAAATTCATGCTGATGAAGGAGAGGTCTGGCTCAAGCCTGAATTACGTATTGCTGTTTTAGAGCAAATGCCACAACTTCCTGATGAAGAATCCATTTACGATGTTGTTGCCGGTGGCCTGGGTGAGGTGGGCGAATGGATTAAGCGCTATCATGAACTAACCTTACATATGACCGATATGAACGACGCTGTAATGAAGGAAATGGGGGATTTGCAACATAAACTTGATGTACATAACGGCTGGCAAATACAGCAGCGCGTGGAAAGTGTATTAAGTCGTTTGCATTTACCCGCTGAAACAAAAGTAAAAGGTTTATCAGGCGGCTGGAAACGTCGCGTTTCACTAGCCAAAGCGCTGGTTATAGAGCCAGAAGTCTTATTATTAGATGAACCGACAAACCATCTGGATCTGGATAGTATTTTATGGCTAGAAGAACAGTTACTTAATTTTAAAGGTGCGATTCTTTTTGTCACACATGATCGCTCATTTTTACAAAAACTTGCAACACGAATTATTGACCTAGACCGTGGACAATTGATCTCATGGCCCGGAGATTATGCAGATTATTTAGCCAAGAAAGCTGCAGCATTGGAGGAAGAGGCCACCCAGAATGCCTTATTTGATAAAAAACTGGCCGAAGAGGAAGTCTGGATACGGCAAGGCATCAAGGCGCGTAGAACACGTAACGAAGGGCGTGTTAGAGAATTAATAAAGCTACGCAAAGAGCGCGCACAACGACGTAATGTGCTGGGAACCACAAAATTGACTGTGGCGAGTGGCGAAACGTCAGGTAAGAAGGTAGTCGAAATGCAGCGCGTCAACTTCGCCTATCAGGATATGCCTATTGTCAAAGACTTCTCTACGGTAATCCAGCGTGGTGATAAAATTGGCTTAATTGGCCCTAATGGTGCTGGTAAAACGACCTTCCTAAAATTATTATTAAAAGAACTAGAGCCAGACTCAGGAAGTGTTGATCAAGGCACAAAATTACAAGTGGCTTATTTTGATCAACTACGTGAAGTGCTGGATCCAGAAGTTACCGTTGCTGATTCTATTGCAGGTGGAAATGATCATGTACTTATCAATGGTGAACCTAGACATGTCATGTCGTATTTAAGTGATTTCCTGTTTGCACCAGCACGCGCCAGATCACCCGTCAAAACCTTATCTGGTGGTGAAAAAAACCGTCTATTACTCGCTAAACTTTTTACCAAGACGGCTAATTTAATCATTATGGATGAACCTACAAATGATTTAGATATGGAAACACTGGAATTGCTCGAAGAGCGTTTAGTCGAATACGCAGGAACTTTATTGATCGTAAGTCATGACAGAGCCTTTTTAGATAATGTGGTAACCAGTGTACTTGCTTTTGATGGGAAAGGAAATATTGATGAATTTGTCGGTGGATACTTTGACTGGTTGCATTATACCCAGACTTTAGCAAAGCAAACGCGAGCAAAAATAAAAGCTGAAAAGAATACCTTTAAAACAGAAGATTCTACTAAATCAGCAACACCCGCTAAAAAGAAAAAAATAGGTTATAAAGAGCAAAAAGAGCTGGATGAATTACCTGTGATTATTGAAGCTTTAGAAGGCAAGCAAGCAACAACTAATGAAAAAATTGCCAGTCCTGAGTTTTATAAACAGGAGCAGTCGCAGGTTAATGCCATACTAATAGAACTGGGAAAAATCGAAGCAAATTTAGAGCAAGCTTATCGGCGCTGGGATGAACTTGAAGCTTTAGTTGATTAATTGATTGCAATTAATTCAATCTTGATTTATGATACGCGGCTGTTCGTTGAGCAGTCTTATTTGGAGAGCTGGCCGAGCGGCCGAAGGCGCACGCCTGGAAAGTGTGTATACGGTAACGTATCAAGGGTTCGAATCCCTTGCTCTCCGCCACTTAATCTATTTATTTATATAGGTATTTTATATTTATAAAAATCAATGGGACTAAGCTGATTTGAGCATGCCAAGATATTTTTGAATATATTCTGAGTTAATTTGTATGCAACAGATATTATTTTTTAGCGACCATTAATAGTGTTGTTTTTAAGGGTCTAGAGGTATTTAAAAAATATATCAAGGGAGAAGGAATGAAAAAAATGATACGAAATTATCTTATCTTATCGAAAAAGTTGTAAGTATTCGGTTTACCCATCTCTGTTTAAATTCAACCACTATGCACTGAAAGTGCATAGATTGCTCTTGGACTGAAAGTCCACTACTACTCAAGGATCATACTTCCTAAATCCTTGTTTGATGGATTTCTATGGTGCTCTAAATACTCTTGCACTAACTCTTTCGAGAAGTTCTACCCTTTACTCTCTTCACAAAATGACTAACTGATAATTTTGGTGGGTATTCTATATGCATATGGACATGATCTTTACTCACAACACCTTTTAGAATCCTAACATCTTCAGCATCACTAACTCTCTACAACGTTTTTGAATATTACCTTGCAAAACAGGGTAACGATATTTAGTCGCCCAAACTATATGTACCATTAAAATACTTACGGTATGCAATACCTTCGCCAAAATAAAAAATCATAAACCATTGAATTTAAATGGTTACAATGCCTAGTATTTGCTAATTTTGATTAAAAATGCTGTTAACTTTACGCCATACAGAGTTTTTAATCATGGTTTAGGCATCAGAAAATTACAACCTATTGTTTTATTTATAAGCACGATCTGATTTTTGGCGAAGGTATTGGTATGGCTACCGTGTCTTTGTTCATTCATGATCACATTGTACAAAAAAGTGTGTATCAACTAAAGTCTTGCACTAAAGTGCATAGTTTTGACTAGCGTCCCGAGACAATAAACTTAGTATAACCATTTGTTTTAAAATTAAAAGTTAATCGAAAAATATAAAACCATACCCGCTCAATGTGAGTATTCACGCAATACAAATTCATATTTTACCAGCTCACCGCAGGGAATATTTTCTTGCAATGCCAAAGGATGAGACGGGTTAGCAATAATAACAATAGGGTTATCAATTATCGGATAACATTTTAAGCTAATGTCCTTTGGAACCAGCCCCATGATCACCAGATCAGTTTCATATCCATATGATCGATTCGAGAGAATATATCAATACAGAAATGATTAAGCTCCTGACCTGCCGAAGTTAAAAAATTTTTTTTCTTGCCTATTTTTTCAAATAGAGAAATCCCTAGATTATCTTCCAGTTGTTTAATTTGAATGCTAACTGCTGGCTGGGTCAGACATAATTTATTGGCTGCCACAGAGTAATTTAACAGCATAGCGACCTTCTGGAAAATTTTTAATTGATGAAGAGTAGCACGCATAATAACTAACTATAAATAAAATTAATACTACACATTATTTAAATTAATTATCATTAATATCTATTATCGAATAATATAAATTATGAAAAATGATGAACAGATAGTATGTATTTCTGGATCAAACATATTTGACTTTTATGACCGCAATATTGTAATACGGTAGGGTGTGCTGAGGTACGAAGCGCACCTTTTACGATTGATGTGCTTCGTACCTCAGCACATCCTACAATTGTTAAATGTGTTTAATCCTGTGCTTAATGTTTTGTTGGAAACGAAACTAGCCTGGTTCGCGTCCCTTAATACCGAGGAAAAGCTTGTGTTAACTAAGATATTGATAGCCAATCGTGGCGAAATTGCAGTACGGATTATTAGAGCCTGTCGAGAACTCGGTATCCGTTCAGTGGCTGCCTATTCAGAGGCAGACCGTTATGGCTTGCATGTTAAAAAGG
>CAZLLL010000278.1:0-5168 GCA_964560255.1 uncultured Methylomonas sp. | reverse complement strand
TAGCCTGTTTTTCGCCCGATTTTAAACATCCTCTCAGTACTTTTCCGTCAATCCCACCCATTTTTTCTCCACATTTTCGGGGAATAAATGTACATTGAAATGGGCCATGACGATTTGATCTAAAGCCTCCCAATCGACTTTGTTCAATAATCGAGGGAGATGAGCACGAGAAATAGGGGTTGCATCATCTCTTTCGGTTATTTCCTTTAGCCAGATAATTTTGTCTTTAATATACCTTTGAAGGCTTGAGGTACTGGACTTTCCTTCTAAAATAGCGAATATGACAGCGGCAACAATAAAAATAAGTGAATGACGTTTCCCTCGATTATCCCGTGTGTCAGGTAACTGTTCTAAAGCCTGTAAAAAAGTTTCGAATTGCATATCGTGAATGTCTAGAGAGGGCATAAAGTTTTCCTTATTGAATTACTCTCTATTATACAGCTTGTCAAGAATCTTTTTATGAGAAAGCCGTGGCTGTTCGCCTTCTTTAATCCACTGGGGTATGCGGTCTGCTAGCATAGTCTTTATCTCCACTAAATCATTTATCTCTGGTGCTTGTTGTCCTATTTTACCAGAGGGCAGTAAAATACGGTTAATCCAGATGCTAAAATAACGTCTTAAACAAGTTTGTTCGGGTGTTGATAGCCATTCTATCAGGTTCGTAATGACATGATAAGTACTCATGTAAAATTGATTTAACTTTTTTGAAAAAAGATAAAATCTCCAGTTTTTAGTATGCTTTTTGAGAATATGAATATATTTTTACAAAAAAATAGGAATTTTTATTGCAAATGATAAATTTCTACCCTCGTAATTTTAGTTAAAATAATAATGCCTGAGTACTTAAATATCATCGGTAGTGTTTGAATCTTTAAGGCGAAAGATAGCTGCTACCAGATTTTTTAGGGGGATAAGGCAACTCGCAATAAATAACCTACCCATATTGCGCAGAATTTTTGTTCGTCTTCAAGGCATAGAAATAGGCGCATAGCAGGCTACGTACTTATGTGAACTCCCCGTGTCAACAATAAATTTGCTTAATTAAAGAAATAAATGCGAACTTATGTACGAGCTCTCCTATAGAGTAGCGAACTCTGGCTCTATGATATTGACGCGGGCGTGTTTTCAAATCTATTTCACAAGCTCGAAGCTCTCTGTTACGTACTGATTTAACGCGCTGATGTTTATCTTCGCTGATGCATTTTTATGGTTAGAACTCTTTTACACAGGAAGAAGCTCTGCTTTATATTCTGTTCCCTGAGTGAGCATGGCAAACGCTGTTCTCACAGTTTTATTGGCTAATGCAACAGCATGTTGCCGGCACTTGTAAAGAGGCACTGACAGCAGCTATGGAGACGATTCGTTCATCTGATGTAGATGAATGGTTAAAGAATAATTGTGGTACTTCGATGCTTGCTAAACGTAGACAGGCTTTTGCCTTGAGAGGGGCACATAATCTGTATGAATAGTTAAGTGCTTTTAGGCGACCAATTTAACACCCTAGACTCTCCCACGTTTTGATCTCTTTCCAGAACCGTAGAAAATTCGGATTTTAATTGGCCTACTTGAATCGTTTGAATATTTTTTCTTTTGCTATGACTAAAAGGCTAATATTATTGGGGAAGTTGTCAGGGTGCGGTGTTGTCATTACTAGGTCGTTCTTAGCGGTTTTATTACTTTATAAACTGTTTGATACAGGGATACAATGCATGGTTTTGAATAATTCGGGTAAAATAAGCCAACTTAAGCACAAGGGGAGAATATATGAAGCGACGTGATTTTATTAATAAAGCGGGAGTCGGTGCAATAGCAGCAGGTGGAGCCTTAATGGCTCCCAGTATTGGCCATGCAAAAGCACAGTTTAAATGGAAAATGGTCACTGCATGGCCGAAGAATTTCCCAGGCTTAGGTGTGGGGGCAAACCTGTTAGCTAAAATGATTAATGAGATGAGCGGCGGACGTATCAAAGTGAAAGTCTATGGTGCTAATGAATTAGTGCCCGCTTTTGAGGTTTTTGATGCGGTTTCTAAGGGAACTGCGCAAATGGGGCATTCAGGCGCTTACTACTGGAAGGGCAAGAATGAGGCAACGCAGTTTTTTTCGGCTGTGCCGTTTGGATTGACTGCACAGGAAATGAATGCCTGGCTGTATTATGGCGGGGGCATGGATTTATGGCGCGAGTTATATGAGCCGTTTAATTTAATTCCTGCAGCAGCAGGTAATTCAGGTGTGCAAATGGCAGGCTGGTTTAATCGGGAAATTAAGACAGTAGATGATTTAAAAGGGCTTAAAATGCGTATTCCAGGCCTAGGTGGAGAAGTGTTGCGCAGAGCAGGAGGAACAACTGTTAATATCCCGGGCGGAGAACTTTTTACTTCTTTACAATCTGGGACACTGGATGCCACTGAATGGGTAGGACCCTATAATGACCTGGCGTTTGGTTTTTATAAGGTTGCAAAATATTATTATTACCCAGGCTGGCATGAGCCAGGGTCGACGATGGAAGCGATGATTAATAAGCATGCGTTTAATGAGTTGCCCAAGGATTTGCAGAGTATTGTGATGGCAGCTTGTAAAGCGGCGAATATGGATATGTTGTCTGATTATATGGCGAAAAATAATCAGGCACTGGATATATTAGTGAATAAACATAGTGTTAAGCTAATGCCATTGCCTGATGAGGTGTTGCGGAAATTAAAGCAGCTTTCTGAAGAGGTGGTGTTGGAACTGGCCAATAAAGATCCTATGAGTAAGAAGATTTATACTTCCTTTAGTCAGTTTAGAGCACAGGTGTCAAACTGGAGCTCTTTATCGGAGCAGGCTTTTTTAAAGGCGCGAGCCTTGGTGTAGAGCGGCGTTTAGTCCGCAGAGGTATCTAGGATTGCTTATATTTTGCAGATTGAAGGTAACCGGTCAGTCCCTTCTTCTGTTTATTGGCGGACTGAAGTCCGCTCTACAGATGGCAGTGGTTTTTGTTGGCACGGTGTTGCTGTATAATGGCGCGATTAAAGTTTTTATTGGTTACCTTAGGTAACTCGCAACAAATAACCCACCCATCTTGCTAGTCTTTTTGTTCGTCTTCTGCGTTGTAGAAACAGTTTCGTAGCCAGCTATGCGCCTATTTCTACTAATGGAAGACAAACAAAAATCCTGCGCAATATGGGTAGTTTATTTATTGCGCCTTACCTTAAAAGTAACTTTAAGTGGAATAGAATAATATGCATCCAGTAGTCGAAAAAGTCACCCAGCAAATTATTGAACGTAGTCATGTGGTGCGTACTCTTTATTTAAAACATATCGATAAGGCTGCGGAACAAGGCTCGCACCGGGCGACTCTGGCCTGTGGTAACCTGGCGCATGGTTTTGCAGCGTGTAATACCGGGGATAAGGCGGACTTAGCGACTGATAAAAAGGCCAATATTGCTATTATCTCTTCGTATAATGATATGTTGTCAGCGCATGAACCCTATAAAGATGCGCCTGACTTAATTAAAACAGCGATTAGAGAGGCCGGTGGTGTTGCACAGTTTGCGGGTGGTGTGCCTGCGATGTGTGATGGTGTGACGCAAGGGCAACCCGGTATGGAGTTATCCTTGTTTAGCCGTGATGTGATTGCGATGTCGACGGCGATCAGTTTAAGCCATAATATGTTTGATGGAGGATTGTATCTAGGGGTTTGTGACAAGATTGTCCCAGGTTTATTATTAGGTGCTTTGAGTTTTGGTCATTTGCCCGCTGTTTTTGTCCCGTCAGGCCCGATGACCAGTGGTCTTAGTAATAAAGATAAAGCGCGTACCCGGCAGAAATATGCGGCAGGAAAAATAGGGCGCAAAGAGTTATTAGAATCTGAATCTAAATCGTATCATAGCCCTGGTACTTGTACGTTCTACGGCACAGCGAATAGTAATCAGATGATGGTTGAAATTATGGGACTGCACCTACCGGGTAGTTCGTTTATTAATCCTTATACACCGTTACGTGACGAACTCACTAAAGCGGCTGCGGTACAAGTTTTAAAATTCACTGCAATGGGGGATGATTACCGTCCTTTAGGGCGTGTTATTGATGAAAAAGCAATAGTCAACGCGATTGTGGGTTTATTGGCGACGGGGGGGTCTACCAATCATACGATGCATATTGTTGCCATTGCCCGGGCTGCAGGGATAGAAGTAAACTGGGATGATTTTAATGAGCTGTCTCACGCCATACCTTTATTAACTAAAGTTTACCCTAATGGTCCGGCGGATATAAATCACTTTCAGGCTGCTGGCGGCATGGGGGTGTTAATTGCCGAGTTATTAAGAGGAGGCCTCTTACATAAAGATGTGCTGACGGTGGCTGATGAACGTGGAATGGGCGGATATTCTAAAGAGCCTAGGCTGAATAATGGACAGTTGCTTTGGCAAGAAGGGCCAGAGGATTCGCTAGATGTAGACGTGATTGGCTCACTTGAAAAACCTTTTGCAGTGGGCGGAGGCTTGCATGTGATGCACGGTAATTTAGGGCGTGGTATTTCTAAAGTATCTGCCGTTTCTGAAGACCATCAGGTGGTTGAAGCACCGGCTATGGTGTTTGATGACCAGAATGATGTGGTGGCAGCGTTTCATCGTGGCGAACTTGAACGCGATTTTATTATTGTGCTGCGTTTTCAAGGGCCTAAATCAAACGGTATGCCGGAATTACACAAATTAACGCCGTTATTGGGCTTATTGCAGGATAAGGGCTTTAAAGTTGCGATTGTGACCGATGGGCGTATGTCTGGTGCTTCTGGGAAAGTGCCTTCAGCGATTCATATGTGCCCAGAGTGTGAAGATGGAGGGCCATTGGCTAAAGTCCTTACCGGGGACATCATTAACTTGAATACCCAGACGGGTGAAGTCAATGCGCTAGTGGGTGCTGCTGAATTTAAAGCACGCAAAACTGTCCCTAATAGCGCTCAGGATCATCATTGGGGCATGGGGCGAGAAATGTTTGGTGCATTCCGTGTCGGTGCTTCATCGGCCGAAACAGGCGCAACTAACTTATTTGACGAAGATAACCTTTTTTGTCGAGTTAATCAGGTTAATACCTAAGCAGTCTATAGCTTAAGGAATGGGAATTGAATAAGTTGTGCATTATGACGCAGTATTTTTATTTGCCTTCAAGGCGCGGTAACAGGCGCATAGCTA
>CAZLLL010000277.1:0-5172 GCA_964560255.1 uncultured Methylomonas sp. | reverse complement strand
GAACAAAAATCCTGCCCAATATTGGACGATTATTTATTTCCAGCTCCCTAAGTTTTCACTAAGCCTGTATTGGTAACTGAAATATATTCTCGGTAAATTTTTTGGCTACAAGCTTAGGTAAGGGAGATGGAGGGCGTGCCTCACCGGCAACCTACGTGACTCGTCTCAGTTTATTGTCTTTAACTTTAGACGGGATAGGTTTTCAATAGAACACAAATTATCCCGTCTTAAGTTTGTAGCAAATTTTTTCAATATCTTTCTGATCTAAGGGTTGTTGTATCAATAAACAATAGTCATGGTTATTGTTTTTCGCTGAAACTCATGCCATTTTTACAGCTGCACCGTTCTGAGTAAAGTACTCATGCGCTCAATCAATATTAAAAGTTGGCAAGTCTTGCATAAGATTATCTTATCACTACTCAGAGCAAGTATAAACAAAACTTGAAAAAGACCTTTGGATATTATTTAGTCTGGATCTGCGGTACAAGGTGCTTATAACTGCCTTTACGTATATTAAAAAAAGCCAATTCAGGAAGGCTCATTAACATACCCATAATACCCTTTTTTAATGCGCTACCTGAATCGAAGGGTAAGATAAACCCGCCATAAAGGCTAGCCGTTATTGCACTAAGTAAATTAACAGTACCAAATAATGGGCGAGTCCATACCTCTTGGTCAGTAAATAATAAAAATACTGAATCTTGGTCATTGAATTTATAATCGCTTGCACTCAGTGTATTAAATTCTCTTAGATACACATGGAAATTGTTTTCTTGCTGGTACATTTTTGCCAATTTCTGGTGACGAAAAGAGGGTAAAGTTTGTTTTTGGTAGTTTGTTGAAAGGCTCTGAAATGAACCAAAAGGAATAAATGCGATTAGATTATTTTCTGCGAGTTGTTGTATTTCTTTAATGTTTTTTTCATTTATATGCGCTTTATCAATTGTAGCAAAAATTTCGGTAACGCAGTTGCGTGTCAATAAGTCATAGTGATATAGCGTTTGCATTTGCTGCATTACATTTTTTTGATAATGCGCTAGTCTTTTTAACGCTTGCGCAGACTGTTGTGATGTTAACTGAGGAAAGAGGTGCTTAGGGAGAGGAATTGATTTTGCAGGCAGTAATTGTTCACCAGATGTTTTGATGCGACTACCTTCGGCTAGGCCACGTTCGCGCTGATAGTAATAATTACTTAGCATTTCAAGGCGGCTGTACCCTTTTTCCTTAATGGCTGGCTGAGTAGTCAATAATTGATTTTTTAACTGGATAATTTTTGTTAAAGCCTTATTTTTTTGCTCGTGTAATAAGGCTCTATAATCCTTCACTTCAGAATAGGGTATGCTTAAACTGTTAGTCGCGAAGCTATCAAGGAAGACAAATACGCCTGAGTCAATAGTAAGAGAAAAGCTAAGAATACGAGCATATAACGTAAACGCAGCACTGCCCCAGTCTGGACGTTTCGAATTCAATAAAATAAGTAAATTATTGATTAAAGTATTCTGAAATACCGTCAGTTGCTCTAGCTCAGATTTAGATAGCGTGAAGTGCGATTGCTGCGGGGTAAAAGTGTATACTTTATTTAAGGCAGTGCCTTTTAGAATTGTTTGCAGCAATAACAGTTTACTGGCTGCATCAATATATTGGCTGGCAAATGAATAAGGAATAGGCAGAAAAGTGTTATTGCTAAATGATAATGAATCTTGTGGCCACGGGAGAGGCTGTAAACTTCTTATTTTTTCTTTAAGGAGCTGAATCTGTTCGATTAGGAAGGTATCACCATATTTTTGTTTAATTTGTTGCTGCAATTTATTAATGGTTGTTGCCTCTGTTCCATGCGTCATAGTTTGTTGCGCAAACAGCCCAGCTCCTTTGATACTTATAGTTGAATGTTGTACTTGCTCACTTAATAAAGATATATTTAGATTAATTTCTTTAAGAAGTTTGTCCTGTTGCTTTTGTTGTAAAAAAATAAAGTTGAAATGTTTCAGTAATTGCTGATAATGATCCTCATTGAGTTCAGCTGTCGCCTGATAAATGGTTCTATTATCTAAATAACGATACTGGAAGTCAAAATCAACGCTCGCATGTTTAACTAAACGAATTAATCCACCATCATAATGCTGAAAATGAAACGTCTCTGTATCAAACCGCAGAGCCGTGTGCCCGCCACTTGCATTACCTTCACGGGCATTGATGTAAAGGTAGTGAAGAGGTTTAGCGCAAAGCGGAAAAATAAAGAGCAGGCATAAAAACGTGCTTAGTAAAATATGAAGTGTCAGAGTTTGTTTACTAAACACGATTTCATTTCATAGTTTATACAGATTTATTATTCATCATACCCTTTCTGGATTATTTGCTGTACCAATGCGTCAGTGCCCGCTATTTTGCGTTTATAAGTCTGGTATACACCCTCTGGAAGATCCGCTTGTTTTAAACCGCGCCCAATGGCGATCAGAGTTGCTTCATCTTGTTCCCATGAAGTAATACCATTTGTCGTGGCAATATCAGTAATACCTCTACTAAATGAGGAACCCTCAAATTGTTTGTTGCTTAAATAGGCGGATGTATAATCTGTTACTTCTCTCTGGTAGAGTTCTTCGTCAGTGACGGAAGAAGAGGGACTACTCAGGCTTGAAGTGCTAGATTCAGAAATACTACCGGAGCTATCCGATGAACTTTCAGATGAACTCTTAGAGCTCTGAGAAAAAGAACAGCCCTGTGCCAGACTAATAACAATAAGAGCTGGGAGAAGGTAGGGATTAATTTGCATGTTAACATCCTTGGTTTTAATAAAATGTAAATGGTTTAGGAATGCGCATGAAATAACTTGAGCAACTTTGTAACACAAGGTTGTAGGTTCGAATTGATTCGTATCGTGCGAATGAATTCGAACCTACGGTTGCTCAGTTTATCTCGTGCTCACATTTCTTAATTAAATTGTAACTACTCAGGCTATTGTTTCCTAAGCTGTAGGGATATTTGCGGCATAAAAAGCAGCTGAACAGTTAAAAAATATCTATTTCTCTGCCTTTATGATCCAAAATGAAGTGCCAAAACCGCTACAGCCCAATAAATTATAGCCTGAGTCGTTACATTAAATTATCATAATTACTTATGGGTGAAAATAAAAGCTACTATATTTTAGTGCATTTAAGGAATGGGAATTAAATAAGTTGTGCAATTATGGCGCAGTATTTTTTGTTTGCCTTCAAGGCGCGTAAACGGGTGCATAGCAGGTTACGCAACAAAGAAAACGGATAAAAGGACAAGTCAACTGCACAAGTTAGGGAGCAGGAAATTAATAATCGTCCAACTAAAAAAATATAATATATAAATATCAGTTAGTTATAATTTTATCTTGGATGATTATATTTTTCCATCTCCCTTATATTGTCACACTCCTAAGTACACGCTTGTTTTTTATCCGCATTCCTTTTGATAGAAACAGTGGCTACAATTAACAATAAGTCTTTGAGTTTTTACTATTGCGAAAAATAAGCGGTTTTTCATCAGCGGATAATGCGCTTGCCCTGGCGGCATCTATTGCATCTTGAATCACTTGCTTGTCAGGCGATTTACTACACACAGGATCAGTCTTATACATATCGCCTGTCAGTAAATAGGCTTGGCAACGGCAGCCACCAAAGTCCTTATCTTTTTCATCACAGCTTTTACAGGGCTCTTGCATCCATTCATTACCACGGAAAAAGTTAAAGGCTTTGGAATTATGCCAGATATCATAAATGCTATGCTCATTAACACTAGGACAGTCTAAGCCGGGCAGTTCACGTGCTGCGTGGCAGGGTAACGCAATGCCATCTGGAGCGATGGTTAAAAACGTTGTCCCCCAGCCGTTCATGCAGGCTTTTGGGCGGTCTTCATAAAAATCTGGCACGACATAGTAGATTTTCATCTTGCCGACGACTTTTTCTTTGAAAGCTTGTGCGATTTTCTCTGCTTGTTCAAACTGTTCCCGAGTTGGTAATAATAAATCACGATTGGCGTGTGCCCAACCATAATACTGGGTATTGGCGAGCTCTAGATAGTCAGCACCAAGCTCTTCTGCCATGGCAAGAATATCAGGCATTTGATGGATGTTTTCACGATGAATGACCACGCATAACACCATGGGGTAACCATGCTTTTTAACAAGATGGGCGACTTCTTTTTTGTGCGTAAAAGACTGAGTACCTGCCAGATGGTCATTTAAGTCTTGTGTACTGGCTTGTATGCTGACCTGAATATGATCCAGTCCAGCCTCTTTTAACTGAATTATTTTCTCTTCTGTTAAGCCGTAGCCTGAGGTAATCAGGTTAGAGTAATAACCTAATTCACGGGCATGTTTAACTAACTCAGGTAAATCCTGACGTGTTAAAGGCTCGCCACCTGAAAAGCCGAGCTGTACTGCCCCCATTTTGCGCGCTTCGGAAAGTACGCGCATCCAGTCTTCCGTGCTGATTTCGGCACTATTCTTTGCATAATCCAATGGGTTTGAGCAGTAAGGACATTGCAACGGGCATTTATAGCTTAGTTCAGCAAGTAGCCAGCGAGGAGGGGTGATGTTAGTCTTGTTGGATCCAGCCATTTTTAAGTGCCACGTCTAGGAAGCTAATAATATCGTTTTTTAAACCTGCTGTGGAAAATTTTTCTTCCAGATCAATCACGATTTGATCTAGTTTTCGCGAGCCATCGCAAAGTTTTAAAATTTCAGCAGAGCTTTGGTTGAGTTCAACCATACCCTCAGGATAGAGGATAACATCTTTTTGTTGCGCTTCTTCCCATTGCAACCGATGCATAGGGGAGAATTGAATTGTTTGTTCTGAGTTAATGCTCATGATTATTTTTCTTGAGTTTTTTGGATCGCTAGACGCTTTTTTAATTCAGCTAGTTCAGTCAGGACCGCCTTTTTTTCTTGTTCGGATTCTTCTGTCTCTTGCTTGGCTTTTTCTAATGCTTGCTGAGCTTTATCTACTTGTAGGTTTGCGGCTTGCTGAGCTTTATCTACTCGTAGGTTTGCGGCTTGCTGAGCTTTATCTACTTGTAGGTTTGCGGCTTGCTGAGCTTTATCTACTTGTAGGTTTGCGGCTTGCTGAGCTTTATCTACTCGTAGGTTTGCGGCTTGCTGAGCTTTATCTACTCGTAGGTTTGCGGCTTGCTGTCTGGCAATATCTT
>CAZLLL010000276.1:0-5175 GCA_964560255.1 uncultured Methylomonas sp. | reverse complement strand
TATTACCACGGAATACCTAATTTCTTTATTTTTTCAAAAAGGTGCTAAGAAGTCGGCTTTTGAGTGAATATATTCGCTGGTTGTAGGTTTTTTCTAAATATATAACATAAGATCTCCCCGACTTATCAAAAATTCTCACGTATTTTCTCAGGGACTTGCAAGTAATGAATATACCCATATTGCGTAGGGTTTTTGCTCCTGATTGGATTATCTCAAGAGGCGCATAGTTATTCTATGCAACGATTGAGAGAATTCAAGCAGGAACAAAAAGACAAGAGAGTTGGGTATATTATTTATTACTGCCTCTCTAATTAGAATTTTAGATTGATGCCGCTCCAGAATGCTCTGGGCGCACCTGGTGTAACAAATGTGGAATGTGTCCAGTCATTACTGTTATGGTTGAACCCTGAGGCATCCCGAGTACCATTCTTTGATTCAGTGAAGGCATTTAACCCCAGATTGCCTGCGTTTACATAATCTGTATCCAGTAAATTTTCTACGCGTAAAAATACCAAGAAATTACCCCCTAATTTATAACTGGCATCCAGATTTAGGATAGCAAAGCCCGGAATTTTACCTTTACCGACATAATCGCGGTTTTGCATACGATCGACGACTGAATCATTGCCACCGGGTTGGTGCTTGTTATTTTCATTACCACGAACAAAGGATGAGCTTTGCGCGATCAGATTCAGGCCTATTGTAAAGCTGGGTGTTATATCCACATCTATCCCCGCCCTAAGCGCATGCTTTGGTACGCCAGGCATGAAATCACCCTTTTCGATATCATAGGTATTGGCTTTTTCTGTCTTTTTTATTGAGGAGCTGTTAGATAGGTTAACGACAGTGGCCTCAGATTCAAAAGTTGCCTCGAGGTAAGTGTAATTTGCAAACCACCTGTATTTGCCCTGAGCTTTTTTGAAGCCAACTTCAACCCCTTGCCTGCGGGTTTTTCCAAAGGAATCAAATAGCCCCCGATTGCCATAGCCCAGTGATGTAAACTGAATGTCGTCTTTCAGATCCGTTCGAAAGAAGGCGACATTCCAGTCGATATCGGAGTCAAACACTTCAAATAGTCCTCGTGCGCCAATCTCCTTGCTGATGGAAACCACCTGTGGCAGGAAGGGATCATTGGTTAAGGCGGTGGGTATGGTACATCCTTCAAACTTGCCCGTCTTCGGAGCATCTTCAGCTGCACGGGCGCAGCCTAATTCAATAACAGTAGGTGTTCGTGTTCCCCTGCTGATATTGGTAAAGAGATTTAGCTCTTCGGTGGGTAGCCAGGAAATCCCAAGAGACGGGTTCAGTGATCGGTATTCAAACGCGTCTTCAGTACACTGGAAACGAGCAACACCTTTGCCAAATTCGTCTGGGGTGCCGCATCTTTCTTCGCCACGAAATGGTAGGAAGAGGCCGCGCTCGAAGTTAGAAGCATTCATATTCTCGACTTTTGTGTGGCTGTAACGTGCGCCAAAACTGATATTTACACCAGACAGAGCCTGCCAGACATCATAAAAAAACACCGCAAAAGTAGAACTGGTACCTTCGAGTTCGTTGCGTGTTCTATCGAAGAGTAGAGCATCAAATTGGTGGAAGTCTGCCGCTGTAGGAAAAGGGTCTCGTCCAATGGATTCGTAGAACGCCCTATCCGCGTCGGAATAAGCGGAAACTCTTCGTTCAGGATCGCGTTCGACCTTACGGTTATCATTAATCCAGCCTAGCCCCCCAGTTTGTTTAAAATACGTCTCACTCGTATCATAAGTGCTGCCAATCACCAATTGATTATTATCACTGATAAAGTTTAATTGCATGCTGACACCGTATACATTCTGCTCTACTAAGCTGTTTACAAACATGCCATTAGGAATACAACCTGGGACTCCTGGTCCGGCACCCCCAGAAGTACTTAAACCGTCCGGACGGCCATCTTTACAGGGCTCGACCCTTCTTGATGCATCATCCCAATCATCCCAGAAGTCACCACTGCCCATGCTTTGATTTACTTTCCTGTTATACCCCATCATTGATAATGATAGGTCAGGTGTTATATCGTATTGGCCCAATAACTGGAATTGAAGCAATTTATTTTGTACGGAGTCGGGAGAGGTATAGACGGCTGTTGGGTCCCGTCGATAATCCTCTTCTGGCAGTGTGCCGTTACCGACTAATGTATTATCTGCAAACATGGTGTGAAAGATGATCTTACCGGCATCGAATTTATAATCAAGGCGAGCAAAGACCTGTTTAACATCGGAAGGTGAATCATCACGCCAACCGTCTTCACTCAACTGGTTATAAGCTACAAAGACAGCAAAGTCGTTGTGGTTGTAGCCAGCAGTACCCTGGAATTGCTTTCTTCCCCAGCTACCCCCAAGTACTTGTGCATCTATACCGTCTGCAGTGAACCCTGATTTTGTGGTGAGCGATAATGCGCCTCCCAGGGTGTTCAGGCCAAAGAGAGGGTTGGATCCGGGGATTAAGTTCATGCTGTCGATTGCATTTAAAGGGATCAAATCCCAGTTAACGACATCACCGAAAGATTCATTCACTCGAATGCCATCGACATAAACAGACAAGCCTTGTGGTGTGCCGATCAGAGGCGAGGCGGAAAAGCCTCGGAAGTTAACGTCTTGTCGGAAGGCATTACCTGAGTAGTCATTTACTGTCACTGATTGTAAATGTTCATTCATAAATTGCGATGCAGTAATGGCACGCGACTCCTTGATGTCGTCACCTGTGACAGTTTGGATGTTGGTGGTAAGTTGATGTTTATCGTAACGGGTTCCTGGTAACGGTGTAA
Source organism: uncultured Methylomonas sp. (assembly GCA_964560255.1). Lineage (GTDB taxonomy): Bacteria > Pseudomonadota > Gammaproteobacteria > Methylococcales > Methylomonadaceae > Methyloprofundus. Next base: position 2,375 of record CAZLLL010000276.1, on the reverse strand, counting down.
TGGCCCTCATGGGCTTACTGATGATTTCCATTGTTTCAAGAACTTGAACGTCTTCTGTATTGTCTGTTTCAGTATCCGACTCGGCTATTTTGCTATCGATAGATCGCTCGATATCCGTCTTTTCCAATTCGTCATTGAACTGTTCAACTTCTGAAGAAGGGCTATCTTCAATGGAATGCGATTCTTCTTGAGAGTCGCTATCGGTTTCTTCTGTTAGGGAGCCTCTAGTGACTTCTATTGTTTCCAGCACCTGGAGGTCTTCGATATTGCCTGTTTCAGTATCTGACTCTGCTATTTTGCTATCGACATATCGCTCGATTTCCTTTTGCGAATACGCATCGATATTTTTAGCATCTGCGTACACAGTAACGTCATTTGTATAGGTGTCTTCATTGGCTTCAGTGATAAGGGTGGTTGCTTTTTTGGCTGAGGATCGGCTCAATGAGTGTAAGCCGGAGGATAAAAATTCTGGGTAAGTAGCTTTAGATGATTTCAATCCAGGGTGGGTTTTAAATGCTTGCGGATGTGATTTATTTTGCTTGGGAAGAGATAGCTTAGTCGATAAAAAAAGCGTGTCAGAAGCATTTGGAACGGCTGCAAAGAGAGGAGAAAAAACAGGACATATTGTTACAACAGAAACAATACAAATAAGGGAGTGTTTTAAGGTAAACCGGGACATCAAAAATTTATCAGTGTGAATTAAGTTTATACTATGATTTCTTCTAGAAGCGTTAAGTGGCGGCCAGTTCTTTTACTCTTAGTTTCAGTCTCGATCAGTTAATTCAGCTTGTGGGCGGCATCACTTTCATTGATGACTTCGTAGCGCGTGATCAAGGTATCTTAAGGATCGAGTTGGAGGTTTTTCTCACGCCAAATATACCCTTTTTGGCTGGCTATACGATGTCTGCTGGGACGTATTTAGTGTTCTTGTAGAGAGCTTATGATAGATGCAAAATTTCAGGTTGTAATTATATTTATCAAATACCCTTAAATTCAGGAAAAATTCCTACAGATGTTCTATTAGTTTTGCGTTAAGATCATAAATAAAATCACAAGGTGTGAAGCTAAACACACAAATTTATAAATTTATGTGAGTTGCTAGGTTTCATAGTTTGTATTTTGTTTTTTGTAAAAAATATCAATGGCCAAAATGAAGTGGCTTTAACTTAAAGGATAATTAAATATGAAGAAAAAAATCATAATTTTTACAGGATTATTTCTGGCTTCAACGGCAGCAAATGCTGTTTTTACTAGCTTACCAACAGATGGCTCACGAGTATTTGGCTCAAGCAATTTGGGAGTTGATTCTTTGTTCATTTCCGATGCGGGTCTTAACGGCAGTAGTTTTTTAAATCCGGTATCTGGTGCCCCCATTTATAAATACGGCCTGCCTTCCAATTTGCAAGAACTGAATCGAAGAGAGACAAGTATCAAATTGCCTGATGAAGACGATTCGACTGTATTTGAAGGGGTGGGTAAGCATATTGATGTGGTTTTTCGCGACACCAATGACGGTTATTTGGTTTTTGGCTCGCGTATTGAATTAGAGGCGGAAGAAGAAGCACCTGGACAGTTTGAATGGGCTGATGGTGAACTTAATGATGTTTTTCGTAGTGGTTTTAACGGTTGGTCTACATCCGTTGGTTGGACCCGTGAAACATCATCTGATTTGAGAATGTACAGTGCAGCGCACAGTGAAACTTCTGGTGTTGATGTCGCTGATGGTGATGCTGAAGTTCTTAATCTGGACATAGTTGGTATGCAATCCGATATTAATGGTGAAGAGGGTAATCCTTTTTCTGGTTGGTATCTGATTAAAACCGATGCAACCGACTATGGCCTTGTTGCTAATGCAGTAGGATTGTATCAAGCAGGTGAAGAAGGTCAATTACCTTACCTTGCCCAAATGGATGGATTTTCTCCTGTACCAGTGCCTGCTGCTGTATGGATGTTTGGTTCTGCTTTAATCGGCCTGTTGGGGGTTCGTAGGAAATTCTGAGATATCACAGAATAATAGCTGAGTCGTGGCTTTACGATGGCTCGGCTGGTAAGTTATTGGTTCTATAATGGTTGAAAACATACCTGTTTAACCTTATGGGTGAAACAGGTATGTTTTTAAAACCTTGTAAAATTAAGAGCTTTTTACCCTGTTATCGGTATTTAAGGAACGCGCACGGAATAACTTGAGCAACTGGCGCAGGATTTTTGTTCGTATTCAAGGCGTATAAATAAGCGCATAGCAAGCTACGCAACTATTTATACAACGCGGAAGACGGACAAAAAGACAAGTTAGTTGCTCAAGTTATTTCGTGCACGTTCCTAAGTCACGGGTTCAGGTAATAGAACGATATGCTTTTGGGTTGAGATATTCTTTT
>CAZLLL010000275.1:0-5177 GCA_964560255.1 uncultured Methylomonas sp. | reverse complement strand
TGCGCCTGTTACTACGCCTTGAATACGAACAAAAATCCTGCCCAATATTGGACGGTTATTTATTTCCAGCTCCCCAAGGAGGGGTTAGGGGGAGGTTTTATTAAAAAAGGCTCTTTATCTCTCACTTTACAAAGGGAGCCTGAACGGTTACAACTATATATATCTAAGGAACCAATATGGCACGTATCTTTATAATCATTGCTAGCCTTGTTTTTTTTATGACAACAGTTGCAGGTATCAGTGTTTATTACCTGTCGCAAACGTCAGTCAATAAAGCAAAAAATGATGCCTATTACGGGTTGACAAGAGGTTCTGCACAAAGTATTTCCACCAGAACAACTTTATTAACCCAGACTTTACAAGGATTTTCTCAATCTCCGGAGCTTATAAAAGCACTTCGGGACTCAAATTTTCCACGCGCAAAAAAGATTGTTCAGAAAATGAGTCCTTATTTACCAGGGGCAATGTATTTTAGATTGTTACTACCCACAGATACCGAACCTGATCTGTCGATTACTCCGCAACTGGGATATGCCGATTTAGATTTAATCAAAGATACTTTTCAAAAAGCACAAAAACCTTTAATTCAGGGCGCAAAAGGAAAAAATCGTCATCTCGCAATAACCCAAAGTGTGATACTGGACGATAAAGTAGTTGCTGTCATTTTTGCCAGTGTTGACTTTAGTCAATTGCAAAATAATTTCAATGTGCTTGCCAATAATAATATATATCTAGAACTTAAACAGGAAGATTTTGTCTTGTTTTCTCATGGCGATAATAAGCTGAAAACATTAAAAGTCCATACCTTGGTTAATGTACCAAAAACGGCCTGGAATATTACTTACTGGAGTGATGATAGTCTTGATTTAAGCTCCGCATCTTTGGTACTCAGCATTATTCTTATCCCTGCATTTATTTCTGGATTAGCCTGCTATATAGCTTACAGGAAACTGGAAGCCTTATTAATTTCCGACCAACGGTCAATTTTAAACGCGGCAAAAGATATTATGATGGATAAAAGACAAGGAAATTACCCTATTGAATTAAAAGAATTAAGTAATTTCGTTTTTAACCTCACTCAATTTAAGCGCGCGTTTGAGAGTGAAAGTCTGGAAGCCAAAAGTATTAATGAAGATGACGAATTTGAATTAGGTGATTTTAAGGAACAATCCGAGCATTCTGATTTTCTTGATTCCGAACCTGTCGCACTTGATATACAAAAATCTGAGTCTTCGAAAATCACTACCGCAGCGAACATTGGCTCCGCTATTTCATTAGGTGATATTATGGGTGAGGAAAATAGCAAAGATGCTGAATCCACTCCAGGCTCCTCAGTACATTCTTCCACGTCATTATACTCATCCGATACTATCTTTCGAGCTTATGACATACGTGGTATTGTAGATAAAACACTCACCAAAGACGTAATTTATAACATTGGTCGCGCCATAGGGAGTGAGGCAGCAGATAAAAACATAGCAACAATCGTTATCGCTAAAGATGGTCGCACCTCCAGCCCATATCTCTGCAAACCTCTGGTTGAAGGCATTCTGACGACAGGTACAGATATAATTGATATAGGTACCGTGCCTACGCCTGTTTTATACTTTGTTGCTCAGCATCATGAAGCCCATACAGGTATTATGCTAACCGGAAGCCATAACCCGGCAGAGTATAATGGCCTTAAAATAGTCATGGCGGGTGAAACATTGACAACTAAAAAATTACAGGCATTAAAGCGACGCATAGATAATAATGATTTCCATACCAGTAATGTAGGCAGTGTCACTGAAAATAATATGTTTACTAATGAATACATTGGTGTGATTACTGACGATATTCGTATTGCACGCCCTATGAAGGTCGTGATAGATGCAGGAAATGGCGTAGCGGGTGAATTAGGGCCTACATTATTAAAAACACTCGGCTGTGAGGTTATTGAATTATTTTGTGATATTGATGGAACCTTTCCAAACCATCACCCTGACCCAAGTAATCCCGACAATTTGACAGACTTGATTTCCATAGTAAAGCACTACCAGGCCGATTTAGGCATCGCGTTCGATGGTGATGGAGACCGCTTAGGTGTTGTCGATTCAAATGGAAAAATCATTTTACCAGATAGACTAATGATGCTGTTTAGCAAGCATATTCTGGCTAAACAACCAGGGGCTGAAATTATCTATGATGTAAAATGTAGCCGCAATTTAGCAAAGCAGATTACAAAGTTTGGGGGTCGTCCTACAATCTGGAAAACTGGACATTCATTTATGAAGGCTAAAGTTAAGCACACTATGGCAGCATTCGCTGGTGAATTAAGTGGCCACCTGTTTTTTAATGACCGCTGGTATGGCTTTGATGACGCGATGTATTCGGCGGCACGGCTGATAGAAATATTGTCAGAAGACACACGCATCAGTGCTGACGTTTTTGCCGACTTTCCTGATAGTCCAAACACGCCGGAATTAAGTATAGATCTGAAAGAAGGGGAAAATTTCGCGATGATGCAACAACTCATCAGTCAGGCAAATTTTTCTAGTGGTAAAATTACTGATATTGATGGCCTGCGTGTAGACTTTGAAGATGGCTTTGGCTTGGTACGCGCCTCAAATACCACACCCTCTCTGGTGCTTCGCTTTGAAGGAGAGACTGATGAATCTTTAACCAGAATTCAAGACCAGTTCCGTCAACTTATCCTGCAAATCAAGCCTGAATTATCCTTACCCTTTTAATCGTTTATGAAACAACAAACAGCCAAAGGTATTGCTCACGTACTGATCGAATCTTTACCCTATATTCAAAAATTTAAAGGCAAAACCATTGTCATCAAATACGGTGGTAATGCCATGATAGATGACAATCTCAAAGCCTGTTTTGCTAGAGATATAGTGCTGATGAAATTAGTAGGCATTAACCCTATCGTGGTGCATGGAGGAGGCCCACAAATAGGACATTTACTTGAACGCCTGAATATTGAAACAGAGTTTATCAATGGTATGCGAGTAACCAATAGCGAAACCATGGATGTGGTTGAAATGGTGCTCGGTGGCCAGGTAAATAAAGACATTGTAAACCTGATTAATAGGGCGGGTGGTAAAGCAATCGGCTTAACGGGTAAAGACGGCGATTTTATCCGCGCACGTAAAATCGAAATGAAGCAATTTAATATAGAAACACAGGCTTCTGAAATTATTGATATCGGCCATGTCGGAGAAGTCAGCTCTATTGATCCATCTGTTGTTGAAATGCTTAACAATAGCGACTTTATTCCAGTTATAGCTCCCATAGGTGTTGGTGAAGATGGACACTCCTATAATATCAATGCGGATTTAGTTGCGGGTAAAATTGCAGAAGTTTTAAACGCTGAAAAACTGATTTTACTGACTAATATTCCAGGTATACTAGATCAGCAAGGTAAGTTACTAACTGGATTAACGCTTGAGGATATTAATAATTTAATTGCCGATACTACCATCTCAGGCGGTATGATTCCAAAAACCCGATGCGCTACAGATGCCTTAAAGGGTGGTGTGAAAGGTGTGCATATTATTGATGGTCGGGTTGAGCATGCTGTGCTATTAGAATTATTTACCGATCAAGGTGTCGGTACTTTCCTGATCAATTAATAAGCTAAGGAATGGGCACGAAATAAGTTGAGCAACTGACGCAGGATTTTTGTTCGTATTCAAGGCGCACACACGGCGCATAGCGAGCTACGTAACTGTTTGTGCAACACCGAAGACGGACAAAAAGACAAGTCAGTTGCTCAACCGCTGAAAATCTTGGAAACGTAGCGCCAGCGAAGTGATGATTTTTAGTCCGCGATAGGCAACGCTGTGGATGAATACTCGTAGTATGAGCGCTAGCGAATGGCGAAGAGGATTTAGTAACAGCTTTAGTTGCCGTAGAGTCATTGAGGTAATCATGATGAGTGCAACCCGCGCAGCTAGGTTGTACGAAATCGTGATGGACGCAGGACGAATCGGGGCATCGAAGATTATAATTAGTCCCGTTAAGCTTTTGCCGCGAACTTGGGCTGGGATGCCCAAAATGAGCTTTCGCAAAAGTAGGGACTCTTACATTATTTCGTGCACGTTCCTAAGGGAGCTGGAAATAAATAATCGTCCAATATTGGGCAGGATTTTTGTTCGTATTCAAGGCGTAGTAACAGGCGCATAGCTGGCTACGTAACTGTTGCTACAACGCAGAAGACGGACAAAAAGACTCGCAATATTGGATGATTATTTGTTTCCATCTCCCTAATTAAATAGGTAGGTTGCGGGTGAGGCACGAACCCCAACAAAATACACCCCCTAGCCATCAATTTTTGGGTTCGCACCTCACCCGCAACCTACCTGGCTCGTCTCAGTTTATTGTCTTTAACTTTAGACGGGACAGGTTTTCAATAGGATGCAAATTTGTCCCATCTTAAGTTTATAGCCGAAAGGTGAGTCAAGTTGGAAGCCTAATTTTGCATATATTCAAAAAAATAGTAACCGCTCAGCCCCCTTTGTAAAGTGGGAGTTGAGGAACATTTTTCTAATAAAACCTCTCCCTAACTCCTCCTTGATAAGGAGGAGGACTGAACGGTTACAAAAAATATAGGATTTAAAAATGATATTAACAACTAGGAGCCATTGTTATGTTTGAGATTTTATTTATTTTAATCGTTATTTATATTGCGTATGTTATTTACAACGATGATAAACAGATAAGTAATCCACCTGAAAATGATTTAGTGACTCCTGTCAATATAGCCTCAGTTAAAGCATCATCGCCTCCTGGCTCAGCTAAACCTAAAAAAACTGTTATTAAAGCTAAGCCTGACGCAGCTAAAACAAAGTCTACAAAACCTGCTAAACCAAAAATTAACAAAGCTGCTGCACCAAAAATTGAATTACGTACAGTGCAAATGAAAAACCCTAAAACGGGTGAACAGGCAAAGGTAGCAAATAACTACAGAATGGTTAAACGCTGGATAAAAGAAGCACTTGTTGAAGAAGGTTTATTAGAGAAGATTTACAAGGTCAATGAAATGGATGACACAGCTAAAGCAGAAGTTGCTAAAGCACTCTCTATTATTAAAGCGATGGATAAATATAAGGGAGATGGAAACAAATAATCAATATTGCTAGTCTTTTTGTCCGTCTTCTGCGTTGTAGCAACAGTTACGTAGC
>CAZLLL010000274.1:0-5188 GCA_964560255.1 uncultured Methylomonas sp. | reverse complement strand
CGCCTTGAATACGAATAAAAATACTGCGCCAGTTGCCCAACTTATTTGATTCCCATTCCTTAGTAGGTCTGGTGCCATTATGGTTACGTATTAATTAATTAGATAGGTGTTGAAGGTTTGGTGAATAGTTTTGTGGTCGGACAGAGGTGGGTCAGTGCTTCTGAACCAGAATTGGGGCTAGGTATAGTGTCAGATGTGCTAGCGAACAGGGTAAGTATACTGTTTTTAGCTTGCAATGTGCGTAGAGTTTACGCGCTAGAAAATAGTCCTTTAACGCGTGTGCTTTTTTTAGTGAATGATAAAATTGAAACTGAAAATGGTCTGGTGGGGGTTGTTTGTGATGTGTTTGTGCATGAAGGGCGTGTCAGTTATAAAATTATTCATCAGCAACAAACCTTATTGATTGATGAAATGGAATTGAGTCCTCACCTACAATTTAATAAACCTCAGGATAAATTGTTTCTTGGTCAGGCCGAGGTGGGTCGCTGGTTTTCGTTACGTTATAAAACCTGGCAACACTTGCATAGATTGCACTGTAGCAATGTAAAAGGGTTGCTGGGGGCAAGGACGACATTAATTCCGCATCAACTGTATATTGCCCACGAAGTAGCAAAGCGAGAAAAAGTACGGGTAATGCTGGCTGATGAAGTTGGCCTAGGGAAAACCATAGAAGCTGGTTTGATTTTGCATTATAGACTCTATATGGGGCTGTCTTCACGATTGTTAGTTATAGTGCCTGAAACTTTGCTGCATCAATGGTTAGTCGAAATGTTACGGCGGTTTAATTTAACATTTAGCCTTTTTGACGAGCTGCGCTGCCAAGAGACCAATATAGATAATCCTTTTTTATCTGCACAATTGGTGCTGTGTAGTCTGGAGTTTTTTCAGCAAAATCCACATAGAAAAGGGCAGGCTTTGCAGGCAAACTGGGATGTTGTTGTGGTTGATGAAGCGCATCATTTACGCTGGAGTGAGGATGGCCCGAGTGACGAATATCTGTTTATAGAGCAATTAGCACAGCTTACAGAGGGGTTGATATTATTAACGGCTACGCCTGAGCAGTTAGGGAAGCAGACACATTTTGCGCAATTAAAACTATTAGATGCGGAAAGATTCCACAATTTTAAAGTGTTTTTGAAGGAGCAGCAAGCGTTCCAGCCAGTGGCTCAATTGGCAGAGAAGATCGTTAATGCGCATATTCTAAACGAAGCAGATAAGAAAACATTAAGCAATTTAATAGATAAAAATTTAAATGCAGATTTTTTACTGGCTAAAGGCAATGAAACATTAAGGCAGGAAGTCATTGATCAGCTGATTGATCGACATGGTACTGGGCGGATATTGTTTAGAAATTCGCGGCATGTGGTGCAGGGATTTCCTGAGCGTGAGTTTTATGCTTACCCTCTAAAAGAAGAGGAGGGCGGTGATAGTGTAGTTTACCTACGCTGGTTAGTTACGCGGTTAAAAAAACTCAATGATATAAAAGTTTTGTTAATTTGCAAGCATGAATCGACAGTGCTTGGTTTGCAAAAAAGTTTACGTGACAAGCATGCAGTCAAAGTGGCTGTTTTTCATCAGGGGATGAGTATTATTGAACGAGATAGAGCAGCAGCCTACTTTGCTGATCAGGATGCCCAGGTGCAGGTGTTACTTTGTTCGGAAATTGGTAGTGAGGGGCGTAACTTCCAATTTGTGCATCATTTAATCTTGCTTGAGTTGCCTGACAATCCGGATTTATTGCAACAAAGAATTGGACGTTTAGACCGGATTGGTCAGCAGCATATCATTAAAATTCATATTCCCTATATTATCGGAAGTCAACAGCATAGTTTGTGTCGTTGGTACGCCGAGGGTTTGAGGTTATTTCAGCTAAATAGCAATGCTGCGCAGGAGGTCTATCAATTACAACAGCAGCATTTAAAGTGCGTCTGTGCAAGCAGTGAGCAAAACGGACTGGATGAGTTAGTTACAAAGGCAAGCGAGCTTATGCAGATGATAGAAGCAAAGATGCATCAGTCACGAGATCTGCTATTGGAATTAAATTCTTGCCGTAAAGAAGTCGCCGAACAGCTTATTGATGAGATTCAAAGAGCTTCAGGTGAGCAGGTTTTATGGCACTACCTAGAGGAAGTCTTTGATTGTTTTGCAGTGGATTCTGAATATCATTCTACGCACTGTGCTATTTTACACGCTGGTCAGGTTCAGCGTGTAGCGCACTTTCCGCATGTACCTGAGGATGGGGTTACTGTGACAGTGAGCAGGGGTGTCGCTTTAGTTAGAGAGGATATGCAATACCTAAGCTGGGAGCATCCTATGGTTGTTGCTGCAATGGATTTGGTATTATCTGATAGTATAGGGAGTGCGGCTATTAGTGTTGTTAGGCATGTTGACTTGCCAGCGGGGCAATATTTTCTTGAGTGCCTGTTTTTAATTGAATGCAGCGCACCTGCGAATTTACAATTAAGTCGTTTTTTACCTGCCACGCCTGTGCGCGTCTTAATCAGTCAAAATCAACAAGATTTAACGCAACAGATTAGGCATGATGAACTATTAGAGCTTGGTAACAAGATAGAAAATGAGCAAATTACTGTATTTATTAACGGTGAACATGAAAATATTAGTGCTATGCTTGCCACTGCTGAACAATTTGCTGATACTGAAATGCAGGATATAATTAATAATGCCAGTACGCAGATGCTTCAGGTGTCTGCCATGGAGATAAAGCGTTTGAGTGCTTTGGCCAAGGTAAATCCCAGCATAAGGGATGATGAAATAGGCGCATTGAAAAATAGGGCAATTGATTCTCACGAATATATTAACGCAGCTAAATTGCGCTTGGATGCAGTTCGTTTTATTATAAGCAGTTAAGCGTATTTTTTTTGCGCTAAATGCCTGCTCTCTTTATTATTAAAGAGTTTTGGCACATATAGAAAAATAATTAAAATAATAATCAAAGTAATAGAGGAAAACATGGGTTTATTTGGTTCGATTGTCGGCAAATCTAGAGTAAAAGCAGCAAAAAAAATTGTGCAGAAGGCACAAAATAAGAAAGATGCAGCAGAGGCCGAGAAATTATTATCAGAAGCGATGGCTATTTATGGGACGGTTGAATCAGATAGTTCTGCCTTTAAAGATGCCCTTTATAATTGGGGTATGACATTATTATATTCAGCCCGAATAAAAGGGGGAGATGAAGCGAAAGGGCTTTATCAAGAAGCGGGCAAAAAGTTTTCCTATTGCTTGGTCGCAAAAGAAGATTATTTAGCTGCGGCTCTAGATTGGGGGGTGGCATTAATGGAGCTAGCCGCTTTACAAAATGATGAGGAAAAAGAGGCTAGCTACGTGTTAGCAAAAGAAAAGCTGAATCTTGCTGATAGTATTCAGAAAGGGGTTGCTTCTTATAATTTTGCATGTATACATGCAGTACATGGAGATTTTGAAGCATGTAAAGAGGCATTAGAGCTGGCATTTGATTATAAAAACCTGCCGGATGAAGAGGATATCCTGAACGATGCGGATATGCAAATCGCTAAAACACAGCCCTGGTTTGACGAATTTATTGCATTTATTAATGCTCCGGAGTCTGAAGAAACTAAGGCAGAGCAAAAAAGTGAGGAAGATGCCAAGGAATCACCCTATGGTGACAGTAAGATACGTTCTAATGACTATAAGGTTGAATATGATAAAGAAAAGTCATAATAAACTATTAGGGAATGTGACAATATAACTTGTGTATTTGATTTGTCTTTTTGTCCGTCTTCTTTGTTGCGTAAACAGTTGCATAGCCTGCTATGCGTCTGTTTTCGCGCCTCGAAGATGAACAAAAATCCTGCGTCAAATGCACCAGTTATTTCATTCCCATTCCTGGGTGTGTTGATACTTTAGTAAAATACTTGGTCTTTGTGGCTGGAATAACTTATACTCGTCATAATATCAATAAAGAATGTTAAAGCTCAATGACTGAAAGGTAATGAGTTGATTGGATAATATTGTTGATGTGTTAATACATTATATTTTTGGAGAAACAAATGGCTTACGAATTACCTGCTTTACCTTATGCGCAAGATGCACTGGCACCACATATTTCTGAAGAAACCTTGCAATTTCATTATGGCAAGCATCACCAGACCTATGTGACGAACTTAAATAATCTGGTTCCAGGTACTGAGTTCGAAGGTGCTTCATTAGAAAGTTTAATGGCACGGGCTTCTGGGGGGATTTTTAATAATGCTGCACAAGTCTGGAATCATACCTTTTATTGGAATAGTTTGTCTCCAGCGGGTGGCGGTGAACCTTCAGGGTCTTTGGCGGATGCAATTAATGCAGCTTTTGGTTCATTTGCTGACTTTAAAGAAGCTTTCACAAAATGTGCCGTTACCACCTTTGGTTCTGGCTGGGCTTGGTTAGTTAAAAATTCTGATGGTAGTTTAGAATTGGTCAGTACCAGTAATGCAGCCTGTCCATTAACTGAAGGGCAAACGCCTTTACTCACTTGTGACGTATGGGAGCATGCATATTACATTGATTACCGTAATGCACGGCCTAAATATTTAGAGGCATATTGGGCTTTAGTTAATTGGGAATTTGCTGCACAAAATTTTGCAGGATAAATTTTTATAGTAAGGTAGCGCGCAATAAATTACTCATATTGCGCAGGATTTTTATTTGTCTTCCATTTAGTAAAAATAGGCGCATAGCAGGCTACGTAACTATTTCTATTAATAAGAAGATAGGCAAGATGGGTGGATGTTGCGAGTTACCTAAGGTAGGGCGGACTTTAGGGAGCTGGAAATAAATAATCGTCCAATATTGGGCAGGATTTTTGTTCGTATTCAAGGCGTAGTAACAGGCGCATAGCTGGCTACGTAACTGTTGCTACAACGCAGAAGACGGACAAAAAGACTAGCAATATTGGATGATTATTTGTTTCCATCTCCCTTAGTCCGCTTTGCTTTTATTTAAGAATGAAACTAAAGTCTGATTGATCCAAAAGTAGTCTACGCTACTTCAATAGGAAGCAGCACAGGACGAGAAACCTTTAGTTTTTATGAGGTCTGGCACAGCTGGAAAATAAAGGGACTGTTCGAGGCTGGGTTTTTGCTCATCTTTGTGTTTGGCAACAGATGTATAGAGTACTATGGAATGGGAATCAAATAACGTGTGCATTCTGACTTGTCTTTTTGCTCGC
>CAZLLL010000273.1:0-5194 GCA_964560255.1 uncultured Methylomonas sp. | reverse complement strand
CAACGCAGAAGACGGACAAAAAGACTCGCAATATTGGATGATTATTTGTTTCCACCTCCCTTATGCAATCAGTTTAGTTTTTAGTCATACTCCTCCGTTAAGGTGCATTTTATGCGTTTGTTATTTCGTCTTTTAGGTATTGTTTTTTTTCTTTTGCCCTTAGCATTAGTAGCACTCGTGTTTTTTAGTGTGGAACAACAACCATTAGTGGCTAATAGTGCTTCCCTGAGTCATATTGAAATTTATAAAGCAAAGCAAATAATTAGTGACAATGACCCACGTAAACTCCGTAATGGTCAAAAAAAATCAGTGACTGTTTTATCTAATGATCTGACAATAGTTTTAAATTATCTTCGTTCTCAGTTTATTAAAGGTGGCGTTGAAACGCATGTTTCCAAACAAAAAGTGGATATCTATGGAACTGCTATATTGCCGACTAATCCCATCGGGAAATTCTTGAATGTAAAACTGACATTAATACCTGATCAGCAAAAATTGGCTATTAAGCACTTTAGCCTTGGCAAAGTAGAATTACCAGGTTTTTTGATACAGCAGGCATTTTCACTATATACCCATAGTGACACAGGTAAACAGATTACATCTGTGGCTAATATGTTACAGTCGGTACAATTGAGTGATCATAAGTTGCAAGTAAGTTATCTCTGGAGTAAAGAGGCCTTAGAGCAAGCTAAAAGTATACTCATCACTCAACAGGATAAAGACACTTTATTGGCCTATCAAAACAAATTGGCGGTCATTACTCATCGCTTCCTGCGTCACCAGCGATATTCACTTTCCGTTATAATGGAACCTTTGTTTGCTTACGCAGCGGAGCGTTCGGTGAATCATGATCCAGTGGTGGAGAATAGAGCATTAATTACGGTTTTAGCTGCGTATGTAAATGGGCAGTCGTTGACAAAATTGACAGGCGTAGCAGATGTGAAGGCAAGGCCGCTGAAACTGTCTTTGCAAAAACGTCATGATTTTGTACAACACTATACTATTTCTGCCGGTTTGGCTGTGACTGGAGGGACTGTGCTGGCTGATGCGATAGGTTTATTTAAAGAATATGAAGATAGCAAAAGTAGCAGTGGTTTCAGTTTTACTGATCTTGCTGCTGACCGTGCGGGGGTTCGCTTAGGTAAGTTGGCAACAGATTCTAAAGCCAGTGCTAAACGCATACAGAAATTGATGTCTCGTCATTTAACAGAATCAGTGTATATGCCGAAAGCCCGTGATTTACCAGAAGGTATCAGCGCACAAATTTTTCAACTAAAGTATCAAGGTGGCAAGGGATTAGAATATCAACGAGTTGTTAATTTGATAGAAAAACGCGTAGATGCATTGGCAATTAATTAATAGATAAATTTTGAATTCAGCTATATACTACGCCCTGCTGCAAAATCAGACAAATAGCTGTAACCGTTCAGTCCCCCTCCTTAGGGAGATGGAAACAAATAATCATCCAATATTGCGAGTCTTTTTGTCCGTCTTCTGCGTTGTAGCAACAGTTACGTAGCCAGCTATGCGCCTGTTACTACGCCTTGAATACGAACAAAAATCCTGCCCAATATTGGACGATTATTTATTTCCAGCTCCCTTATCAAGGAGGAGTTAAGGGAGATTTTATGAGAAAAAGGCTCCTCAACTCCCTTTTGGGGGGCTGAGCGGTTATAGCTATTTTATTCAGAGCAAAGCCTGTCCTTGGGCTTATTACAGGGACATATAAAAAGTCACAGCAAAATCGTTATCGGCTGAAAATAGCTGTTAGAAATCTACGCTGGATATATTCTCAACTTATCATTTTTTTCAATAGATGGCAAACAGGAATTTCTGCCTGTTATAATTTTTAAATTTTTTTTATGAACAACAATCAACACGCTCTATCCCTTGGCTTATTATTGCTTTGTGCAACTGTAGATGCAGAGGAAATACAATTTACAAATGGTGATACCTTAGATGTCCTGATAATTAAGCAAACCAGTTCAACGATTACCTTTTCCCATATTTCTCTGGGTGAGATAACTATGGATAAGGGGAAAATTAGTAATCTACATACATTAAACCTTGAGCATATTACAAAAGATATGCAAGCTACCGAAAAGGAAGCGGATGAGGCTGAGGTGCTTGTTGCTGCTGGAGATGAAGTACATAAGGCGAAGATTAAAGCTGCGGAAGAGCAAGTGATTGTTGCTAAAGAAGGTGTTGATAGTGCTCAAGTGCAATTTAATATTGCTCAGGCAGATGCAAAAAACGCTGAGATTGAGTATATTGATGTCACTGCACAAGCTTTAAAAATTGCGACGACTAATCTGAAGTCGGCTGAAGCAACGCTGATTAGTGCAGTTGAAAATATTGCTACAGTAAAAGAACAAGCTATCATTGATAAAAAAGTGAGTGTAGCTAATGTCGATGTAATCGCAGCCAAGGAACAGATCAAGCTTGCGCAGGCTGGACTATTATCTGCCAGTGAAGACGTGAGAATAGCTAAAAGAGAGCTAAGAATTGCCGAAGAAACAGGTGGCGAAAAGGCTGAGGCGAACATCGTAGTAGCAGAAGAAAAAATCAAAGATGCAGAAGAAAATGTCGAATTAGCCGAAGAGCAAGTAAAACTTGCCGAGGAAAAAATCCAAGTCGCACAAGAGGGTGTCAAACTTGCGAAAGGTGAGAAGATTGATGATGGATTTATGGGGACAGGTTGGTTTAAAGGTTGGGATAGTACTATAGAACTTGGCCTTAGAGGTTCTTCAGGCTCGTCTAATAATACTAACTTCCGTACTGCTTTTAATGTCCGGTATGAAGATGAAGATCACCGTTGGGATTTTAAGTCTTTTTATTTATCGGCTTCTGATGAAGGAAACTCGACTCAGAATAGGGTTAATGCCCTATTGGTTAAAGACTGGTTTTTTGCAGAGACCAAGTGGTTTGCTTTTGCATCCGTAATGTATGACTGGGATGAGAAAAAAGATTTTAAACATCGACTACAACTTTCAGCAGGACCTGGTTATCAATTTATTAAAACTGAGCAGTGGGAGTTTTCAGGGCGAGTAGCCGGAACTGGCGTTTTTGAGTTTGATAAAGTTCAATATGGTGCTGATGGAAATCCTTTAACAGAAGATGTTGATAGCAATCTAAGAGAAGTAAAAAAAGATGTGATAGGATTTGACTTAATGATAGGAGCTGATTTAACGTGGCATATTTCAGCAAAACAGCATTTTATGTTTTCGAATTACCTTTATCCTAGTTTGACCGATTCAGGGCAGTATCGAAACCTGACCACCATTAACTGGATACATAATATAGACTGGTTTGAAGGTTTGGCGGTTAAATTCGGCATACGTAATGAATATGATACTTCCGAATCGGAAAAAAATGATTTCAATTATAATTTCTCATTGCTCTGGGGGTTTTAATGGTATGTTAGTGTCACGATCCAGAAAATTAGTAAGGTGGTATTTTTTGCCTGGCTAAGGAATGGGTAATATTAAAGGTACCATCCCTTCAAGGGTACCTTTATTCTTATTATTGTCTGTGGAAATAAAAATGACATCATATTTGTGAGTTACTTCATGTTGCTTAAGTTTGTGGCTAACTGGAGTCTAACCGCTTGCAAGGATGATAAAGACATGCCCCATGAATTTATAATAATATGTTTGTAATTAAAGGCGATAGAAAATGACATACAGTAAAAAAAACATAGGACTGCGTATTTTTGTAGGCTGTTTATTTATTCTAGGTACAAGCACTTGTTCAGTTTTTACCCCAGAAAAATCAGCAATGAGCGATTCTGAAGCCTGTGTAAAACTAAATGAGTTAATTGCCGACCATAGCAATCATTTTAAGCAATTTAAGAAAGGACGTTTAAATGCTAATCGTATGACTTATATACAGGCCTGGAATGCGCAACGAGTATTTTCCTTAGCTCAGAATTGTCAAGTCTGGGAGTGGAGCACAGGCCTAACAAATTATTATTGTGCCTGGCAAGAACCGGGAGAGGTACAAGCTAAAGCGAGTCATGATAAAGGTGTTGCAATTGTGGAGCAATGCTTAGGCAGACAATGGCAAACTCAGTTTGATACCACTACAAGTGGTGGTGGCAGCACTTTGTTTTCCACAGAAGGGAGTAAAACCATCGTCTCAATCCGTTATTTTAAAGAATCGCGGACTATTATTGAGAACTGGAGGTCGACTTTGTATGTGGGTAATGAAAGTAATTTAGATGCAAAAGTTCAGTAGTTTAATGACTCAGAGCAGAGTGAAATTAAATGTACTTAGGTAACTTGCAAAAAATAATATACCTCATAGTTCCCACGGTATCCGTGGGAATTCATACAGGAACGCTCTGCGTTCCCTGACGCACGTCACAAGCTGTATTCCCACGCAGAGCGTGGGAACGATATTTGGGCAGTTTATTTATTGCGAGTTACCTTAGGGAGCATGCACGAAATAACTTGAGCAACTGACTTGTTTTTTTGCTCGTTTTCTTTGTTGCTGTAACAATTACGTAGCCTGTTATGCACCTGTTTTAGTGCTTCGAAGACGAACAAAAACTCTGCGTCAAATGCACACTACAACATTCCCATTCCGGCACCTTTATTTATATTATGTTGACGTGCACTTTACATAATCCACTATGATTTTTGCTTTTCTTAAACGATCATAGGCTTTATCTTCTGCAATAGGCACTTTACTCGCGTTAACTTTTTGTGATTCTCCAACTTGAACACCATCTTTATATGCAACACAATGATAGCTTTTTGCATATGAAACAGTGGCTATTAACATCATAACTAAACCAGTCATAAGTTTTTTCATTTTTATATCTCCATGCCCCTATAGATTAAAATTGACCAGACATAGGGCACATCAAATGTCTGGAATAAAAAAATAAATCATATAATTTGTTAGGTATTACTCCTGTATATTTCGCACTGTGGATACGATAACATCACCTAAGCAAGCTTTAAACTCAAGGTTTTGTGGCTACCTATTTAAGTTGTAGGGTGGGCAATTTTTTCTGCCCTCCGAGGTTCAACTTGATAGTGGGCAAAAAAACTGCCCACCCTACTTATTTTGCAAAGGAGTTGTCCCGCTTTAAACTGGTAGCCACAGTTTGCCACTGAAAAACAGAGAGGAACAAACCTTAGGGAGATGGAAACAAATAATCATCCAATATTGCTGGTCTTTTTGTCCG
>CAZLLL010000272.1:0-5235 GCA_964560255.1 uncultured Methylomonas sp. | reverse complement strand
GCCAGCAGAGCGATTAAACTTAAAGCGCTACGACGATAATTGGTTAGAAAATTTGCTACTTTCTGCATCTATGAATGGCACTTCGGGGTATCAACAGAATCCGTTATAAACAGAAAAAATCTAACCCAGCCTACAAAGGCTTTAAATGAGCCCGTAGGCCGGAATAGCGCCGCGTTTTCCGGTATTTCTGGTATATCACTGAATGTAAAAAGGTGGAAAACGCGACGCTATTCCACCCTACGAGTAGAGGCGCTTAATGGATAGAAATCAATATGGCAACACATGACTACCCTTTATTTGTTCATTGGCAGCAAACGCTGGACTGGATTTTAGATATCACGGAGCGTTTGCCACAGAAAGTACGTTTTACACTGGCAAATCGCATTGCTGATTTATCGCTGGATATTCTGGAAGATATTATTGAGGCTATTTATCAAAAACAGCGAGCCAACATTTTACGCAAAATTAATTTGAATCTGGAAAAATTACGTGTTTTATTTCGCTTATGTTTTCATCTCCCTTATTTAATTCCTATTCCAAAGCAAGTAGGGTGGGCAGTTTTTTTTGCCCACCCTTAAGGTCAAATCCCAGTGGGCAGAAAAGATTGCCCACCCTACAATTATAGCTTGTCCCGCCCCAATGCTTTAAAAATAGAAAAGTGTAAACTACTTTTGGCTTTATATGAAGGATGCCAAATTTTTAACCTGTTTAAATTAACGGTCCGTTAGTTTAAATGTATCAGCCATACTTTTTAATGATTAGGAGAAAACCATGAACACCCCCGCGTTATTATTTAACAAAAAATACATATTAAGTTGTGTCTTATTTCTATTGGCGGTGAGTGTAACCACTCCAGCTGCTGCGGGATTAAAGCCTAAACAAGATAAATTGATTAGAGCCAGGACCAGTACGAGGCCGTTAGCTGTCAATATTACTCCCATTAAAAGCCAGTTTGCGGTCGATGAGAAAATCCGTTTGCGCAGTCAAGGCAATAAACCGTATTATTTATATTTATTTAATGTCGACCCGCAAACGGGTCAAGCCATTATGATTTTACCGAATAAATTACAGCCAAATAATTATTATGGTCAGCAAGGCTATGTCGTGCCTAATCGTGATGTTGAGTTTTTTAGTGACCGTGAAGGTCAAGAGCAAATGATCATGGTGGCGAGCAGTAAGGCATTAAAGGTCGGTTTAGAAAACTATAAATCAGTCGGTGATTTTATAACGGGGCAAAGTGCCAAGTTTGAAAAATCTTTAGGTATTCGCTTTAATGCC
Organism: uncultured Methylomonas sp.; assembly: GCA_964560255.1. Taxonomy (GTDB): domain Bacteria; phylum Pseudomonadota; class Gammaproteobacteria; order Methylococcales; family Methylomonadaceae; genus Methyloprofundus. The sequence continues at coordinate 3,957 of CAZLLL010000272.1, read as the reverse complement.
CCTAAGCAAACTAATCCTGATCTAGTCGTCAAGACCTTTAATATTAAGATCTCGGGTAAAAGCCAAACGGTTGAGCCGAGTTTTTTAAATTCACTGATTGGTGGGCAGCCTGCTACACCGGTGGCCGTCGATAATCATGCCTCCGTTGCCTTTGTGTCTACGGCTTATAACGAATATACCGCTGGCGAGCAATTTAATCTGATATTTGGTGCGAATCAAAAAGGCTATGTACACCTGTATGCGATCGACCCTTTCGGGGCTTATGATTTGCTAACAGTGGCGGCTGTTGATGGTAAGGGTATTCAGACCCTTAAAATACAGGCAACAGCACCTTATGGGCGATACAGTTTAGTTGCGTTATTTAAGACCCATAAAGAGGCTGATTATAAAAGTCTGGAAGACATTGTTCTGAATGCGGACAAGTCTTTATATGTTGTTAAGGCGTCTAAGCGAGCATTAGCTATGCATTCAATTTACATCAACCCGTCCGCTAGATAAAATTCTCAATTTAAAAGGAAAATACTCATTTTAGTAGATTTCAACGGCTTATATAGAATTATTTAAAATCAATGCGTTACATGCAGCCAAAAATACCAGATTTCTAATATTATATTTTATTATTTATACTAATTTCTATAACACTCTAATTATTAATGTATTTTTAATATAAAAAACAGAAAATAGACCCGCTCAATGTAAGAAAATAGGCTACCCACTTAAGACGGGACAACTCCTTTACAAAATAAGTAGGGTGGGCAGTTTTTTTGCCCACCATCAAGTTGAACCTTGGTGGGCAGAAAAGATTGCCCACCCTACAAATGATGAGTTGTCCCGTCTTAAGTGGGTAGCCTAATAATGAAATGGGAAATTGCAGTGGTGAGCAGGTTACCAAAATTAATCGCGTAGTGTTGGAAAGTGCCACTTCAACTCATAGTTCATCTAATGCCTTACCTGAGAACGTGTTAAATTTATTTTAATAACAGTCATAAACCAAAAGGAAAGATACCATGAAAATCAATAAGATATTTAAAATAACCCGTCTGGCGACATTCATTGTACTGACATTTACACCTGTATTATCACCAGCGGATGCCTTCGAGGCGGTGAGTGATAGTGATAAAATGGTTAAAATTCGCCCGGCAGGTACATCAACTGAAACCAATGCCTTACAAGTCGAATTGCAAACTGAGAAAAACAGCTACCGGGTAAATGAAAAAATTCGTTTTAAGATCAAGAGCAATAAAGCTGTTTTCGTCTATATGTTTAATATAGATCCTGCAACTGGCAAGGCATTGCTTATTTTACCTAATAAATACCAAAGTAAAGGAAAGATTAAATATCCAGGCGACAATCAATGGCGTTTATTACCTAATCAGTCACTGGAGTTTTATGCGGATCGCCCGGGGACCGAGCGTATCGTTATGGTGGCATCAGAAAAATATATTGATATTAATAAAAAACTGAAGAATGCGAGCAATAATAAAAGTGCCGGTAATTTTTTTATGATGAATAGCCCTTTAGATGATTTAGACTCGGCAATAAATGAGGCTTATAATCCGGGAGCTTCGGCTGATAAATTAATTCAAATGCGTAGTGCCAAACCAACTAGCCCGAGTTTACCCAGTGGTGTGGTGACTAAAGAGATGAGTTTACGAATTCGGTAAAAAGAAATCAGGCTACCAATTTAAGGCGGGACAAGCGATAACTTGTAGGGTGGGCAATCTTTTCTGCCCACCGAGGTTCGCCTTGATGGTGGGCAAAAAAAACTGCCCACCCTACTTGCTTTAACAGAGAGTTGTCCCGTCTTAACGGGCTACATTGCCTTACGGTGAATGAAAAAACGAATGATTATACAAGAAACTATTATGAAAATTAGATACAAGAATATTCTTCATTCTGCCTTATTAGGTGGCGCTTTATTCAGTGCTGCACCGATGGCGTTAGCCTTATTGAACCCAGGGACACCTGCCCCGCCTGCTGTTGAACAGACTCAAGAAACACGGCGTGGATTTTTTGATCTATACGCAGAAAATCGTGCGCAAAATAGACCTAACTATATTACCGCTGATTTTTGGCTATTAAGCTATAGCATGATAAGAGATGCAACGCTGGTAGAGTTAGAGCAAAAGAAAATTATGCCACTTTTTTTCAGTTTATTAACAGATCTGAGTAACAGCATTGCTAGAGACACAAAAGATCCTGCTCAACTGGCTAATCAGGAATACCTGGCTATTTTAACAGCCCTTTTAACAGGTGAGCATACGCTTGCCTCGGAGCGGGCAAAAAAAGAACTGGCGCTTATTCTGGATGCAAAGGGAATCAATCAGTCTCCGCTATGGGAAAAACAGATGGATTATAGTCAGTTTAAACCACGCGGACGTTATACAGAGACTGCCGAGCAACGACAGTATTTTCAAGCGATGCGCTATGCAGGCAGTGTGTTGTTTTCTATCCAGGCCAGTGCAGCAACAGGGGTATCGCAAGCAATGGCAGAACGTATGACTCAGCAAGCGATGCTGTTAACTCAGGCAATGCAAGGCAATAAAGCGGCTGCCAGTTTAGATAAATTACTGAGCTGGCAAATGGGGGCTGCGGATGATCTGACAAGCGATGATTTAATCAAGGTAGGGAAAAAGAAAACCATTCAACAGCAGCAACAGGCCTTGCTTTCCTACGCTAAAAAAGAACAGAAGCAACCCAAAATTATTTCAGGCATTGTGGATGTTACTAAGCTAGAAAAAGGCACTTCTGCTACTGATGTATTAACAGGCTGGCGCTTAATGCCGCTACGTTACAGTGCGGATAATGCTGTTTTTCAAAGCTTACTGTATCCCAATACGGGGAAGTACCTGGCTGAATGCAAGAAATGTGCACTGCCTTTTGGCGCAGGTATGGTTAATGGTCAACTGGTCAAAAATTACCCCAGCGCAAAAGAACTCATGGCCTTATTAAACAGCAGTAGCGCACAAAGCTGGGTAGAAGCGCAGCATGAAGATAACTTTGAGCGATATGCCTCCAGTAGCAAACAGGCGCAAGCGATTATCGCTGATGCAAAAGGCTTGAATGCCAGTCATTTAGATTTATTACAGACGTGGTTAAAAAATACAGATTTAACAGAACAGCAAGCCGATGAGCATTTAAGCAGCAGTTTAGGCTTTTGGACATGGCAGCGTTATATCGGCTTGTTATACAGTAAACAGTCATACAGTCTAATGGGAAAAAGCTTTAGCATTCCGCAGGCACGCCAAGGCGCACAGCTAGAAAAAGCCACCGCTTTGTATCAAGGTTTAGCTAAGATTGTTAAACAACACCAGCAATTCACCCCGCATAAGAGCTGGGAAGAATTTGCAGAAACCTTAGCAACTGCGATTAAAATCAGCATTAAAAAAGCCGATAAATTAAGCGCAGAAGAGGATGCGTTTTTAAATGATCTGGATAAAACTTTATTAAATTATACCCATGGTATGGTGGATAAGCCTATTATCGTAGATGTACACACTAACCCGGGTGAAGGGATGGTGGTTGAAGAAGGTGTGGGTTTGGCAAAGGTTGTAAAAGAAAAGGATGCCTGGGGTGCACGTTTTAGCCACTATGAATTTAAACAGCCCTTGAGTGAGCGTTTGGATAATGCGGGGTGGTTGCAGAAGTTACAGTCTAAAAAATAAAAAACTGTAGGAGCTGTTTTAGCCGCGAAAGAGTGGCAGGATAATTAAGCTATAGCCAGAGATGTTGAGCCTGCAAGGTATAAATCGTTTATAATCAATATGTTGGTGTTTTTTTACTAAGATTTCATCTTGACACCACGCTTGCTTTTTAACGTTCATTCATATCCGTATTTATTGGATTGTGGCTGAAAAAATGGTGTCAGATGATATTCTTCCGGATCAAGATGTCGGCTACCAACTTAAGACGGGACAAGCCATCATTTGTAGGGTGGGCAGTTTTTTTTGCCCACCA